>JAEKKE010000162.1 GCA_019510535.1 Acidobacteriota bacterium | reverse complement strand
CCGAGGCGAACGCAGCAGGCGCGGATGGCGTGCTGCTGACCGACATGATTGTCGAAGAAGCTGCCGACTATATGGCCGCCATGAAAAAGCACGGCCTGGCGCCGGTCTTCCTGGCGGCACCAACCTCGCCCGATGATCGCCTGAAGGCTATTGCGGAGCATACCGAGGGCTTCCTCTATGCCATCTCGCGTACTGGCATTACCGGTGTTTCGTCCACCCTTTCGGATGATGCCTCAAAGCTGGTGCAACGGATTCGTCAGTTCACCGACAAGCCGATTGCCCTGGGCTTTGGCGTCTCCAACGCGGAGCATGTGCGGACAGTAGGCGAGTACGCCGACGCGGCGGTCATCGGGTCAGCGATTGTGGCCATCATCGAGAAATCCACGCCGCAGGAGGCGCCTGCGGCGGTGGCCGAGTTCGTCCGGGGACTGCGCGTAAATACCATGAGAGGAAACGACAAGGAGAGGCATCAGGGATGGAAATAGCAGACTGGCGCAAGCGCATTGACGAGCTCGACGAGCAGATTGTTCGCCTTATCAGTCAGAGGGCGGAAGCAGCAGAAGCCATCGGGCGCTTGAAGGCGCAGCAGGCCATGCCCGTATACGAGCCGGGCCGCGAACAACAGGTCTTTGATCACGTGAAGGGTTGTAATCCCGGTCCGTTGCCGGACACGGAGATTCAGAAGATTTACGAGCGCATTGTGGACGTGATGCGAGCGCTCCAGAAGAAAGACAACTAGCAGGATCGAAAAGGAAGACAGCAATGATCGTCGCAATGCAGGATGCAGCAACCGAAGAACATATCCAGTCAGTCATCGAACGCATGGTGGAGCTTGGTTTCGCCGTCCACCGCACTACCGGGGCGGCGCAGACCATTCTCGCCGGTGTAGGCACACCCCAGGCCTTCGATGTGGCGGAGTTCACCGTGTTGCCGGGCGTCCAGGACGCCTACCGCATCTCCTCGCCCTACAAGCTTGCCGGCCGCAACTTCCGTCCTGAAGGGACGAAGATCAAGTTCGCCAACGGCGTGGTTGTCGGCGGAGAAGAGGTGGTCCTGATGGCGGGTCCCTGCTCCGTGGAATCGAAGGAGCAGATCAACCTGTCGGCGAAGCAGGTGGCGGAGTCCGGCTGCAAGTTCCTGCGTGGCGGCGCCTTCAAGCCGCGCAGCTCTCCGTACAGCTTCCAGGGCATGGGCATCGAGGGGTTGAAGATCATGCGCGAGGCCGCAGACAAGAATGGCCTCCTGGTGATCACCGAGGTGATGGAGATCTCGCAGATCGAGCCCATGCTGCCGTACATCGACGTCTTCCAGATCGGCGCGCGCAACATGCAGAACTTCAACCTGCTGCGCGAGCTTGGCCACGTACGTAAGGCATGCCTGCTGAAGCGCGGTATCGCCGCCACCATCGAAGAGGTGTTGCTCTCTGCCGAGTACATTCTCTCCGGCGGCAACTACGACCTGATGCTGTGCGAGCGCGGTATCCGTACCTTCGAGACCTATACCCGCAACACCATGGACATCTCGGCGATTCCGGTGCTGAAGAAGCTGACGCACCTGCCGGTCTTCGGCGATCCGTCGCATGGTGTCGGCAAGCGCGACCTGGTGCCGGCGCTGGCGCTGGCGTCGGTAGCTGCCGGAGCCGACGGTCTGCTGATGGAGATGCACCCGAATCCGGACAAGGCGATGAGCGACGGTGCCCAGTCGCTGTTCCCGGAGCAGCTCAACAAACTGAACGCCCAGCTCAAGCAGCTTGCCCCTATCGTCGGGCGCACGCTGTAGGTAGCGGCAATTCAATTGCGAGCGGATAGCAATTGAGTGACACGCCCTTCGCAAAATCCGGTACAAAGGTAACTAAGGGCCGCATTTGCGGCCCTTTAGTCTTCGCTTTGATGACGGTCGATGTACTCTGCGCCGGCGTAATCCCGTCCAAATGGATGTATGCCAGCTACCGCCAGCACCGCGATACTCTCATTTGCCGCACGGCAGGAGGCCCGCACGCACGAGCTTGAGGACATTGACGGTCTCGTTCGGCTCTATCGCGCCAAGGTCTACCGCTACGTAGCCTATTCCATCAACGACGCCGACCTCGCTGAGTCCATCACGCAGGACTGTTTCGTCAAGGCCTATGCCAACAGGGCAAGCTTCCGTGGCGATTGCTCCGTCTCGACATGGCTGATGTCGATTGCCACCAACCTGGTGCGTGACCATGTCCGCACCCAGAAGTTCAAATTCTGGCGCAACTTCCGTGCGACCGCCGCCGATGTCACCGACATGTCGCACCAGATCAGCTCGCGCGCCAGCTCGCCGGAGAGCGCCCTGATCGCCCGTGAGCGCGTCCAGGGTGTGCATGCCGCCCTGGCAACGCTCTCTGAACGGCAGCGTTCGGTCTTCGTCATGCGTTTCCTGGAGGAGATGGATCTGGCGGAGATTGCCCAAGCAACCGGTATGCCGGTCAATACCGTCAAGACTCACCTGCACCGGGCTGTAACGGCCATTCGCGCGCAGCTTGGTCCAAACGCGTCTACACTGGGAGGCACACGATGAACCAGCACCTCACAGACGAACAGTTCACCGATCTTCTGCTGGGACTGGATGACGGCACTGCCGCAACCCATCTGAACTCGTGTGAACACTGCCGTCACGAGATGGCTCGGGTAGAAGAGACGATGGGCATGCTGCGCGAGGCATCCATGGACTGGAGCCGCCAGCGCGTGGCCGAAATGCCGACGCCTCAGCCCGGCTTCTTCGAACGTCTGGGACTTTCCTTCCGCCCAGCTGCGGGTATGGCTATGGCCGCGGTGCTTGCGATTGCGGTTGCCGTGCCATTCCTGATCCGCGATAATGATGCACCGCAGCAGGCGGCGGTACAACATATGTCACCGGTGCCTACGGCGGAACAGATTGCCGCAGACAATGAACTGATGTCCGCTATCAACCAGGAGATTGCGCAGCCCGCTGCCCAGCACGAGGCGGCCTTTGCCAGCGAGTCTGGCAAAGCCAGGACAACGAAGCGCTAATCTCTTTTATTATTCTTTTTTCTTTGCCAAATGACGTCTCGATTCCAACTCGCCTTGACCCTGCTTGCCATCCTTCTTGGTGGCTCGGCCGCTCTTGCGCAAGGCCCCGGTCGGCCGGGCGGCCCCGGCGGCGGTGGCATGGGCGGACGGCCTCCGATGGGCAATGGCGGCGGTTTCGGCGGTGGTTTTCCCGATCGGCGTAATTCTCCTCCGCCCTACAACGGCAGCACGTCTGGAACGATAAGTACGATGCACGGAGGTCTGCAGGTAGGTCCTCCAGGGCGCTGGTGGGACGATAAGAAGTTTGCCGAGTCGATCGGAATTCAAAAAGAACAGCGGGCCCGTATGGATGCGATTATGGACGCCAATCGCGGCACACTGGCCACCCTTTACCGCTCACTGCGGAAGGAGGAGGACGCTCTGGGACCTCTGGTCTCGGCGGAGCAGCCCGATGAGAACCGCATCCTGTCTCAGATTGACCGGGTCGCGCAGGCCCGGGCCGAGCTGGAGAAGGCAAACGCCCGTATGTTGTTAGGCATCCGGCGCGAACTCACGCTCGATCAGTGGCATAAGCTGGAGACCCACCGCGGACAGCAACCGGCCACCGAATAGCTTCGATTAGCTTCGATCAAGACCCGCCGGATGGCGGGTCTTATTGTTTCTCGTCAAGAGTTTCATCCCTTGTGTTCGTCGGATGGGTGGCCTGAAGGCCACGGCTCCCACCGTATTCGAGTAGAAGTCCCCCCCAATTTGCGACTTTTGGAGCTCTGTTTCCGTCTCACTTGCGCTGCGTTGCTTTGGCGGGTTGCGGGTAAGGAAACATGCGTTTGAGGCGTTGACAACGGTGTTTTCGATGTGGTCTAACGTCATCGGCTTAAGACGTCTCAAATTTGCGTTACTGAACCCGTCTCGACGCCACAATTTCACGGTTCATCCGTATTGTTATCGCTGCAGCAAATGTCCAGCGTGCTCTGGATTCTGGAGGGGAGGTCTTCCACATGCGTAGGAAATTTCTTTGGTCGGCATGCATCGCTGTCACGGCATGCGCCAGTCTATGGGCCGCGGACTGGCCAAGCGTCGGCGGCAATCCGCAGCGCGACGGCTGGGCCCGTAACGACAAGTACCTGAGCAAGGACAACATCACCAAGGGCCAGGTGAAGCTCCTATACAAGTTCAAGTTCCCGAATACGGCTGTAGGCTTGGATGCGCTTTCGACGCCGATCGATCTGACAAACCTTATCGGCTGGGCCGGCTTCAAGGAACTGCTTTTTGTCGGCGGCAGCAGCAATGCCCTTTACTCCATCGATTCGGATCTCGGTGAGAAGTACTTCGAGACGAAGTTCGATGCGAAGCCTAGCGGAACCCCGTCTGTACTGTGCTCTGGTGGCCAGAGTGCCTCAGTTGTGATGCCGGGCAATAGCATGGGACGCCGCGGTTTTGGCGGCGGCGGCTTCCAGCGCCCGCAGCCGTATGTGTGGGCGGTCTCGAGCGACGGCATGCTTCATGCTGCACGCCAGCAGGATGGCGATGCGAAGTACATTGCTCCGGTGCAGTTTGTTCCCGCCGGATCGAAGGTAAGCGGCCTGAACACCAACAACAACGTGATCTATGCCTCAACCGTCGATGGCTGCGCGGGACCGAACGGCCTCTACGCCGCGACGCTGACGCCGCCGGTGCTTCCGGATATGCCGGATAAGCCCCTGGTGAAGCCGGCTGAGTATGCCGTGACCTCGTTCATGACCAATGGCAGCGGATTCTCCGGCCCGGGTGGTGTCACCATTGGGTCCAAGGGGATGCTCTACGGCATGATCGCCGAGGGCAAAGGCGATGTTGCGGGTGCGTATAACGACACGGTCGTCGCGCTCGATCCCAAGACGCTTGAGGTGAAGGATTACTTCACGCCCTCCTCAAAGATGCCCGCGCTGAAGAAGGGCGTTGCAGTTGCCGGCGTGACGCCCGCGCTCTTCCAGTGGAAGGGTAAGGACGTTCTGGTGGCCGGCGGACGCGACGGCAAGCTGTATCTGCTGGATGGCGACTCGCTCGGAGGATCGGATCACAAGACACCGCTGGCGGTTTCAGACGTTATCGTTGCTCCGGATACCGACTTTGGTGGGAACGGCATCTATGGCACCTTTGCGACCTGGGAAGATGAAGCGAACAGCAATGCCCGCTGGCTCTACGCCTCCATTCGCGGAGCGGCCGCAGCGAAGACCGGCGCCAACGGCCCGGCTCCGACCGGTTCAATCGTCGCCTTCAAGATCGAAGAGAAAGATGGTAGGCCCACATTTGTCCAGCAGTGGGTCTCGCGTGACCTGATTTCACCTGCCGGACCGGTGATCTCGAACGGTCTGGTGATGGCGCTTTCCACGGGTGAGACTCCGCGCCTGGCGAAGAAGGACGGAGCGGCGTATTCGGTAGCTGAAGTAGAAAAGGCTTCCAAGTCCGCGACGCTGTACATGCTTGATGCCGCCACCGGCAAGCAACTCTGGTCCAGCGGAACGCAGATCACCAGCTTCTCGCATGTCGAGCTTGGCTATGCCAATGGCCGAGCCTATGTTTCGACCCATGACAACACCGTGTACGCCTTTGGCGTACCGACCGAGCGGTAATGCGCTCTTTGAGGAGATAAGAGTATGAAGAAGCTCATCACACTCGCTGCCGTCGCCTTGAGTTGTGGCGCCGCTCTTGCGCAGAACTGGACGATGGACGGTGGCGACAACGCCCGCTCCGGTTGGGCCAAAGACGAAACCGTCCTGACCAAGGACAATGTCAAAGACCTTACGCTGCTGTGGTCGACCCAGACGGACGTGAAGCCGCATGCGCTGCACGCCCTGATGACGCCGCTCGCGATTCATGGACTGAAGACTGCCTCCGGCGATAAGAACATGCTCTACGTTCTGGGCGTCTCGGATGTGATCTACGCCTTCGACGCCGATACTGGCGCGGAGGTATGGCGCAAGACCTTCGAGCCTGCGCCGCCGCAACAGCAGGGACCTCCGGGGATGCAGCGGAGCGGACCGTCGGATCCGCGGCACATGAACTTCCTTGGGCCCGGTGGCACCACGGGCGTTCCGGCGATCTCTGATGCAGACTCTTCCGGCAAACGCACGGTGTACATGGTTGACGGCAAGGGGAATGTTGTCGGCCTGGATGCAGCGACCGGCGAGCTCGTCTTTGGCCCGGTAGCAACCGGAGTCATCAACAAGTTCGGTGTGCAGCTCTACAAGGATCAGGTGATCTTCGGCGACTATCACGGACGTGGCGGCATCATCTCCGTCGACCTGAAAACCAAGACCGTACACAAGACAGTCGGTTTCGCTGGCGGCGGTGGTCTGTGGGGACGCCGTGGACCAGTGATTACCGACGACGGCACGGTGTGGACAACGACCGGTGACGGTATCTACGACGTGACCACGGATCCGAAGAATCCGCTGATCGGCAACTCGGTGGTTGGCTTCGAGCTGCAGGCTGACGGTAACTGGCATCCGAAGGACTGGTTTACGCCGCCGAACTGGGATTGGCTGCGCAAGCGCGACCTCGATCCGAACAACACGCCGACCGTCTTCCACTACAAGGGCCGGGAGCTGATGGCGGCTTCGGGCAAGGAGTGCAAGGTCTATCTGCTCGACCCGAAGAACCTTGGCGGGACGCCGGATCATCACACTCCGCTCTATCGCACGGAGCTGTTCTGCAACTTCGCCGCCGACTTCCAGAACGCGGGAAGCTGGGGTGCTGTCTCTTCGTGGGAAGACAAGGCGGGTACGCGCTGGGTCGTGGTGCCGTTCTGGGGTCCTGCGGCTCCGGAGCAAACCAAGTTCCCCATCACGCAGACGCCTGCAGCGAAAGAGGGCGGTGTCGCTGCCTTCAAGGTGGCAGACAAGGCAGGCAAGGTTTCGCTCGAGCCTGTATGGATCTCGCGTGACATGTTCCGCGGCGAACCTCCGGTCATCGCCAACGGCATGATCATTACACATGGCAGCGGTGACAACACCCAGCAGGCGTGGCCTGACATCGGTCTGAACTTTGACTCGACGATTCGTGCGGCGAAGTCCAACCATGCGACGGTCTATGTGCTGGACGGAGAGACAGGCAAGGAACTGTGGTCAAGCGGTGACACCATCACCGGATTCAATCACTTCACGGATGTCACCATCTCGAACGGAAAGCTTTACGCCGGAACCTACGATGGCAAGATCTACTGTTTCGGCCTGAAGAAGTAGTTGCGGATCAAGGCAAGGGGCCACCCGGGAGGGTGGCCCTTGATTATTTAAGGGCTACCGTTTCCTGCGATCGTTCCCGAAGCCCTTTCGATAGAGCCGCCACGGAAAGCGGGGCCGAAAAGAGCCATCCCTGTGCCCGCTCGATACCGTAAGCCTGCAGGAATCGCGCTTGTTCTTCCCGTTCAACACCTTCCGCGACGATATGCAGATCGAGTGAGCGGGCGATGTCGATGATGGGCAGCATCACACCTCTGGCGGCGCCTTCGGTCCCGATGGTGTCCACAAAGGTCTTGTCGATCTTCAGAATGTCGAAACGGAACGAATGGATGCGCGACAGGCTGGAATATCCAATGCCGAAATCGTCAATGGCTACCTGAATGCCGAGGGAGCGAATCTGTTCGAGCACATGGCTGATCTTCTGGTCTTCGACAAAGGCGCGTTCAGTAGCTTCGACCTCCAGATTGCCCGGGCATACACCCTCCAGCGCCAGAAGTGAGCGCAGCATCTCGACTGTAGACTGCATCCGCAGGTCGTCTGGAGACAGGTTGATCGCGACCCGGAAGGAAGGATCAATCTTCAGAATGCGTGGCAGATCTTCGGCGATGAGGGAGATGACCTGTTGGGTGATCAGGTGAATGAGATGGCGTTCCTCGGCCAGGGGAATGAAGAGGTCGGGGCGTACGGTTGTATCGTCGGTTCTCCATCGGACAAGCGCTTCTGCTCCGGTCCAGCGTCTGGACTTGAGGTCGACGACCGGCTGATACTCCACATAGAACTCTCGCCGGCGCACCGCCGACTTCAGGCGGCTGTCAAAGGAAGAGCGAAGCCGCGCCAGGTACATGGTTGCCCAGATCAGACTCACGCCGCAGAGCACTCCAATCGGTACAAACAGCAGGGCAAAATGGCGCACTCTGCGATCGATTCGTTCCTGAGGAGAGGCTACGACAACGGCGAGGTCATACCGGGAAGAGCGGGCGGCCATGACCATGTAGCCATCCTTGTTATAAGTGCGCTCTTCACCCTTCGGCAGCGAACGCACCCAGCGGGGATCGATCCGGTAGCCTCGGGAGGCGAGGACGTGCTGGCCATCGGCCGAGGGAACGAGCAGAGCGAGACTGATGTCGTTATCGTTCAGAGAGACATCCAGAGGCAGGTCAGGGTCGGTGATGACCGCGACGCCGTCTTTCGCAAAGACATTCAACGGATGCTTATCCCGAGTCAGAACGACGTGAAAGTACTCTTTCACGCCGTTCGCAGTGACCAGGCCAGGCTTGTCCAGGTAGATGGGTTCACGGTTGTCGAGAGAACTGCAGACGATGACGTCGTTGGCAATGCGCCCGACGGCCTGGGTGTAGTCCGACTCCAGGTCAATGTCGCGCATCAGATCCCGTTCCTGTGCGGAGCAAGGAGGAAGATGGCTGGAGTTGATCCGTTCAACGGCATGGGAGACCTGATCGGCGGTCTTTTCCGCGCGGCGAAGGATGTCGCGGACATATGCGAAACCTTCATTCCGCTCGTTGAGTTCGCTTTGTATCCAGGACAACTGCAGTGATGCCCAGATCGGCAGCAGCAGCGCTACCGAGCAAAGCACGATCGCCAAGGCAATCTTTCTGGTGTTCGACGCCGGCTTCATCCGTAAGACCTCTCATCAACAACGGAACGGCAGACCAACATCAACTATCTAGAGCATCTTCCCTGTTGCTGGGTATCCCGGAAGGGGTGTGCAGTGGCGTTTTCATTGCGGAAAACGCCCATATATACGGAAGCCCTGCACTACACCTACAGGGAAAATGCTCTATAGGCAAAGCAACATCAAGATATAAGGACGAGTGCGCGCGACGCAGGGACGCCCATGGACCCACACCTACCGGGAAAATGCTTTTATCGTGCAAACCTTCCCAGAATCTGTCCTGGCAGGCGAGAGCCAGTTGCCTTCAGGACAACGAGTACGATACCAAGCCATAGGAGACTGGCTCCAGCAATTGCAGAAAGATTTTGAATGTGGCCCTGCAATACGGGCAGCGCGTGCAAGCCGGCGGCGATGGCTCCCCAGCCGATGACAGAGGCGAAGAGGGCTCGTCCCAGCTCGCCGAACTCCAGGCCGGAAACGGGAGTGAGCTTGTTGCGTTGGAGCAGCACAACCAGCGCAGCGGTATGCAGCAGGATGCCGGCATTCGAAGCCCACGCCAGGCCTTCGACACCCAGGCGATGAAAGAGCAGCCAGTACACGGGCATGGAGACCGCCGTGACGATCGTGCCGGAGAGCATGGGAGTGAATGTATTGCCGGCGGCAAAAAATGCGCGCGCGTACAGGTTCTGCGAGGTCCACAGAAAGAGCGAGAGACAGAAGATGGTGAAGAACCACGCTGTCATCTGCGCACTGGCTTCATCCATGCGTCCGCCGCGCAGGGTGACGTCTACCAGCGGTCCGGCCAGGGCGATCATCCATCCGGCGGCCAGCAGAGAGACAGCTATCAGGCGGGTGACGGCGCGGTTGACTGCCTGACCGAATTCCGCGAGTTTGCCCTGGCTGTAGAGCGATGCGAAGAAGGGAAGCGAAGCTGCTCCGGCTGCCGGTCCAAGGATGTTCATCGGCGAATTGAAGAGCTGTTTCGCAAAGGCCAGACGGGTAATATCACCGACTCCCTGAGAGGCGAAGTAGGTGCGGATCCATTGATCCCAGGTCGTAAGGGACTGGCCGATCATGAGCGGTGCGGCTAGTTTCAGCCACTGCAGCAAGGCCGGGTGACGGAAGTCGAGTACAGGCTGCCAGCGCATGCCCTCCCGCCGCGCTCCGAAGACATTGAGCAGAAACATGCCACAGAAAGCGCCCGCAACAGCGCCGACCGCCAGAGAGTGCACACCGATGCGGCTGTGCAGGACAAGAGCCCCACCGATAATGCCCAGGTTGTAGATGCTGGGTGTGAGCGCCTGGAAGAGAAAGACCTTCCTCACCATCAGCTTTGAACCAAAGACGCCGCCCGCAAAGAAGAAGAGCTGTGCCGGCAAAAGGATGCGGGTCAGGCTGACGCATAGAGCAGCTGTAGGAGCATCGAAGTGCGGAAATTTGACCGAGACGTACCACGGCGCAAAGAACTCGGCGGCAACAATGGCTGCGCCCAGCGCCAGGATCATGGTGTTCAGAATCACGGAGAGGGCGCGGTCGCCTTCGGCCTCTTCGCCGCGTTCCCTGTAGCCGCTAAGCAGGCTGACGAAGGTAGAAGAGGCGACACCCCCGATCAGGAAGTAGTACACCATGTCGGGAAGCTCGAAGGCCCCGATGTAGGCATCCGTGGCATTGGTAGCTCCGAAGAGGTGGGCGATGAGCTTCTGCCGTATCAAAGCAAGAACGCCGCTGCTCATCACGCTGCCAGCCATAAGCAGCAGGGACGCCGAAAAAGCTGAATGTGTGGCGCCCGGTTTCAGCCAGTGGAGCCAGCGGAGCAGCTTAGGGCGTGTCATCAAACTCCTGCCGTCGGCGTCGCGAGCGCCCATGGACCTCATAACAAAGCAGATCCGCCTTTATCCACAAGAGGAGAACAAGGAAGTGGAAACGGTGGAAAAGTGGCGCACGCTACCAGATAGCGTCGTCTTCTTCGGGGCGCTTCGGTGCTTTGGGGGCAGGACCCTTCTTGGAGCTCTGTCCCTGAGAGACCTTTACTGTGGTGTAGGGAGCGTACGACGGCGTCTGCGACTTCTGCGTCGCAGGATCGTCTGCCGATCCGTTGGTCCAGCTCTTCCAGGTCTCCTTCGGGCCGGGCGCGCGGGAGTGACGGACGCTGGCGGGGACGGAGAGGCCGGCGACAGGAATGCTGGCGAACTGTCTTTGGCTGCAGGTCAGGCAGCGCACGGGATAACGGAGGAGAAGGACGTGCAGCAGATCGCTGGTGCGCAGCTTGGAACGGCGAAACGATGTTCCCGGGCAGAAGAGGCAGCGAACGCCGTGTTCATCTTCGCGGACACGCCGAATGCTGGTCGCGGCCGCGGCCTGACGGCGAATTTCGCGACGCTCGTCTTGCGATAGCTTGTGGGATTCCTGCATCGTCTCTCAGAATAAACGGTCTGGTGGGTCGGGGTTCCCGGAATCCTCAGGATTCTTCGAGGCTTTACGTCCGGAAGTGCGGCGTTTGGTAATCGTTGGAGGGGTCCCCGGGGGCTGCGAGAGCATCTCCACCAGGGAGCGAACCTCGCGCCGGATACCTTCCATCTTGCTTCGATCTGTAGTCTCTTCCACGCGGAAGAGCGTGGCCGGAGCATCCTTCTGGCGCTGCTCGGTCTTGAAGGCCTGCCGGGCCCCGGCGATGGTGTAGCCCTCGTCGTAGAGCAGCTGCTTGATGCGAAGCGCCATCTCCACATCGCGACGGCGGTAGAGGCGCTGGCCTGTCCCGCCCTTATTGGGCTTCAGGTTGGGAAACTCGCTCTCCCAGAAACGCAGGACATAGGCCGGCACACCACACAGGCGCGCAACCTCGCCGATGCGGAAGTACAGCTTGTCCGGAATCTTGTCCGGCTTTCCCGGCATCTTCTTTCGCGCTTCACCCAGGGCCATGGCTAAATCTTCCCCGTATCGGACTGATTATAGGCCCGGAAAAGTTGCAAGTTAAAAGTTGAAAACTTTATGTAGAGGGAGTGAGGGGAAGGATGGTTGCCCGTCCTGCGTTAGAGGGCCGGATACACTAGGGTGTGTCATCCAATTTCTGCCAGTCAGCGCCGGGAGCAGATTTTTTCGAGATCGAGGAGCGAGGAGAGAATTGTAGCTGGTCTACTGGAACGACGAGGGACGAAGAGATCGGGAAAATCTGCCCCGGCCCTTCGGGTTGCGGCGCAAATTTGCCCACACTTCGTTGTCGGCCTCGACTGTGGACCCGCCACAGCCTTCGACTTCCGCCTCGTATGAACCAATTTGTGCTCGCAACGCTGACGGTAGAAATTGGATGACACACCCTTGCTGCTGGAGAGTGATGCATGCCTCGCGAAATCGAATGGTCTGACGCAGAAGAGATCGGTATCCAGCTACAGGAGAAGTTTCCCGACCTGGACCCCCTCACCGTCCGCTTCACGGACCTGCACAAATTTGTCACGGAGCTGCCCGATTTTGTGGGCGATCCGATGAAGTCGACCGAAGGTCTGCTGGAGGCGATCCAGATGGCCTGGTATGAGGAGTACAAGGACGCCCAGTAAGTGAACTCCCTTCTCATTGTCGGAACCGGGCTGATCGGCGCCTCCACGGGATTGGCGTTGAAGGCTGCGGGTTTTTCCGGCCGTATCACCGGCTTCGACGTCAGTCCTGCAGAGCTGCTCATCGCCCACGAGACCGGCGCGATCGACGAGGTTGTCTCCACCCGCGAGGCCGCGTTGGAGGCTGCACGGAAGAGCGACGTCGTGTTGCTGGCCGTGCCCGTGCTCGCCATTCTGGACTGGATGACGGTCCTGGCCCCCGTGCTGAAGCCGGGCCAGCTTGTAACCGACACCGGAAGCACCAAGGTGAAGATCGCCGATGTTGCCCAGAGGCTGTTTCCCAGCTCTGCAGGACCACGTTTTCTGCCTGGACATCCCATGGCCGGGAAGGAGTCGGGCGGAGCCGCCATTGCGGAGGCAGGGCTCTATCAGGGAGCGGTGTGGATCTTTACGCCGGTCGATGCGGAGTCGACGGCGGAGGAGACGGCGTGGCGTGAGTGGATGTTGGCAATTGGGACCAAGGTGATGGACCTGGAGCCGGCGCGTCACGATCAGTTGCTGGCGTGGGTCTCACACCTGCCGCAGATGGTGTCGACGGCGTTGTCGGCGTTGCTGGAGGATACCTTCGGCGATGACCCGGATCTGCGGGCCATCGGTGGCCGGGCGCTCCGGGAGATGACACGGCTGGGCAGCTCGCCGTATAGCATGTGGCGCGATGTGGCGATGACGAATACGGCGCCATTGGCGAACTCGCTGCTGGCGTTGGAGCAAAGGCTGCAACATCTGCGCGAACATTTGCGCACATCGGAGCTGAAAGAAGAGTTCCAGCGAGCGAACAAGTTTCGCGAGCCGCGATAAGGCAGGAGTCTCCGGAGATCGGGGTGCCCCAGGTACGCGAAGCTTACCTGGGATGATCGAGCGACACTCGATACGCTTTGCGGAGATTTGTTGAAACGTAATTTCGTTTCTACTTCCAGCAAAGTTGGCCAAATCATAGCCGCCGCAAAATAAAAAAAATACGGGTTCGAGCTTCGCTCGAATATCCCACATAAGCTTCCCGTATGTGGGGCACCCGGTGCATGGGCATTGCGCCCGGTTTGGGTAGAAAATTTGCACACCGTACCTAACCGCACCCCTATCCCCCTGTCTAAGGAGGCGAAATGGAGAAGGCAGAAAAAGAGGCGATCCGGCGGGTAGTTGCCGGCGACCGGGACGCGTACCGCGTTCTGATGGACCGCCACTACGCTGCCGTCTTCCGGATCTCATTCCGCATTACCGGCAACGAAGCCGATGCGGAAGAGGCGGCGCAGGAGAGTTTTTTGCGCGCTTACAACAAACTTCCGGAGTTCCGGCAGGACGCCGCCTTTGGAACGTGGGTGACGAGGATAGCGATGAATACGGCCATGAATCTGGTAGAGCGCAGAAACCGGGACCTTTCGGTCTATGCGCCGCGTGTCTCCGACGAGGTGGGTGAGGGCACCGTGCAGGTTGCCAGCCACCGCGCGGGTCCGGAGCGCGCTCTGCTGGACATGGAGACGGCCACGCTGCGGCATGCCGCCATGGCATCCCTCACCCCGATGGAGCGCACTGCTTTCACTCTGCGCCATATGGAAGAGGTCGGTATGGCGGAGATTGCCGAAGCGCTCGGCGTTCCCGTCAACTCGGCCAAGCAGGCTGTCTTTCGCGCCGTCGCCAAACTTCGGCGCGCCCTGGAACCCGTCGCAGGAGGTATGCGATGAAGCACTACAGCGAAGAAGATCTGATTGCGTACCAGATGGGCGAGAGCTCTGAGGCCCGTTCGATCGGCGAGCATCTCGAGCAGTGCGCGGAGTGCGCTACGCTGGCCGAGTCCGTTGCGCAGACCTTGCGTGTCTTTTCGGCCGAGCCGGTGCCAATGCGGACGCCGATCGACATGGACCTGAGCTGGCAGCGGTTGCGCGGCAATCTGGCCGTGCTGGAGGCTGCGCCGAAGAAGAAGCGGCGGTGGTTCTCCCTCTGGATGTGGCCGGCTGCAGGAGCGTTTGCGGCAGCAGTCATCATGGTCGCTGTTGGTCTGCGCATGCACCATATGCCGAACACCGGCGGAGCACAGGAGACCGCGACCCAGCGTGCCTCAGTCACTGATGCATTGAAGAGCCTTGTGGGCCGGCATCAGCAGGCGCACCCCATCAACGGTCATGGACCGCTGACCGATGTTCCGTCTGATGATCCGCAGATCTCCGCTCATCTTGACTCCGCCGAGCGTCTGCTTACCACGGTGAACCACGAAGAGGGCCCACTGGATGAGGCGACACGCGCCCAGGCACACGATCTGCTGCTGAAGAACGCTGTCTATACGCAGACAGCCCGCGATCGTGGCGATCTTGCCGAGGCGGTGGTGCTCGATAACCTCGGACGCGTCCTCATCGGTCTGGATCACGCGCCGGAGACGCCGAAGAGTACATGGCAGTTGCGGCTGGAGATGAATACCGACGGGCTTTTGCTGGACCTGCGTGTGCTGCGCCAGAACGATGAGCACGGCTCTTCGAGGTAAGCGGCAAGCAATAGTAGGAAACGAGTTTTTGGTCACAAAGGAGATGCACTTATGAAGCACTGGATTTTACTTGCAGGTCTGGCATCCGCTGGTTGCGCGCACGTTGCGCTTGCTGCTGGTCCCCTACAGCCCGCAATCTTTATTACTGAGCCCGGCGCCCCTGCCGGTGAAGACGATTACACTGCCGGAACCAAGGCAATGAATGAGCAGCGCTGGCAGGACTCTATCGTTTCGTTCGATAAAGTCATTGCCGCCAAAGGCTCCAAAGCGGACGCGGCGCTTTACTGGAAGGCCTATGCCCTCAACAAGCTGGGACGGCGCGATGATTCGGCAGCGACCTGCAGTGTCTTGCGGAACGAGTATCGGAAGTCTACGTGGAATAAGGATTGTGCTGCCCTGGGTATTGGCACCGGACGTGTGCGTGTCGTGGTGAACGGCAGGACGAGCACATCCACGTCCAGCTCCGCCTCTTCATCCTCATCGTCGAGCGGTGACGACGACAACACCTTTGCGATCGGTCCCGTCCCCCCGGTTCCTCCCATGCCGCCGGTTCCGGCAGGAGAGGGCTCGTACACCCTTAGGCGAGATCGCAGAAGCACGGGGGATCCCGATGCCGATCTGAAGATCCTTGCGCTGAACTCGCTGATGAACCAGGATGCGAATCGAGCGATCCCAGTGATTCGCGACCTGCTTCGTGGCAATCAACCAGAGTCAGTGAAACGGCAGGCGCTCTTCGTTCTGGGCCAGAACAAGTCGCCGGAGTGCCAGAACCTTCTGCGGGAGATCGCGCTCGGCAAGCAGGATCCCGAGCTGCAGCGGCAGGCGATGCAGACGCTGGCGATCACCCAGGGCAAGAAAGCAAACGATACGTTGGCGGATGTCTATCGCCAGTCCAGCGATCCGAAGACGAAGCGAGCCGCGGTATCTGCGATGTTTATCTCCGGCGACGCTCAGAAGCTGGTGGAACTTGCCCGGGGTGAAAAGGATCTGGACATGAAGCGGCAGATTGTCTCGCAGCTTGCGCTGATGAACGACAAGGCTGCACAGGACTACATGCTCGAGCTATTGCGCTAATAAACCCTAACCCACCTGTATCGTCTGTCCGGAAATGGACGATACAGGCGGTTATCCCATCCATCATCCAGTGAATTGGATCGATTTTCCGGATTTTTCCCGTACCCTAAGAACTTTTTACGAAAACTCTCGTATCAGGAGACAAAGGCCATGAGAACCGCCTTCCGCATCCTCGTCGTTTCACTTGGGCTGGTTGCGCCGCTTGCGGCCCAGCAACCGGTTGTCACCGGCGTGCAGGTCGACGCGCACGCCGCTCATGGTCTGCCCGCGGAGCTCAGCGCCGCGGCGAAAGACAGCATTGCGTGGGTGGGTTATTCCATCCCCGTACTCGGACACTTTTCGGATAACGATGGTGAGACGCTTTATCTGGAGGGCACTCGAGACGGAGGCTCCTGGGATAGCGACCGTCAGCAGTTCGACCACGTAAATGTTCTGTTGCGCATGGAGAAGGGCGCGGTCACGAAGATCCGCCTGGCGACTCCGAACCGCAAGCTGGATACCGGCGGTGTGAAGTTTGTGTGGCTTGAGGGTGTTTCTCAAGATGAGAGCATTCGCGAGTTCACATCGCTGGCCAACAATGCCTCGCAGGAACGCAGGGTGCGCGATGCTTCGGTGATGGCGATCGCGCAGCATGAATCGTCGGCGGCGACCAGCACTCTAATTTCCATGGCAACCAATGGCGATTCGTTTGTGCGTGAGAAGGCTGCCTTCTGGCTGGGTGCGCATCGCGGGCAGGATGGCGTCAAGGGATTGCTGCAGCTTACACGCGCCGAGCAGGATGAACATCTGCGCGGCAAGCTCGCCTTCGATCTAACTCTTGGTAAAGAAAATCCCGCAGCCATCGATGAGTTGATCTGGATGGCAAAGAACGATGCATCGCCCCACGTCCGCAAAGAAGCCCAGTTCTGGATGGCCCAGAAAGCCGGCAAACGAGCCGCTGGGGAGCTTCGTCAAATTGTTCAGAATGACCCGGACCGAGGCATTCGCCGGTCTGCGGTCTTCGCGATCTCGCGGCTGCCGGAAGGCGAAGCAGCCGCTCAACTGATTCAGGTAGCAGAAACCAACAAGGATCCTGATGTACGCAAGCAGGCGATCTTCTGGCTCGGCCAGTCGAAGGATCCGAAGGCGTTGGACTACCTGACCAAGCTCCTCAGGAGTAACTGAGGACCCTCGAAACACTCGCAGCCTGCAGCGGTTTCGCATCCCGCTGCAGGCTCTTTTTCGTGTCTTTTTTCGTGTCTAGGGTTATATCGAGGTCTCACTTACCAGCGCGCCTTCGGCGATCGGTGCAACAAGGGTAGCTGGTTGCAGAGTCGCGCGATCCAGGCGGTAAGACCGGCAGATGTACTGGTCGACCATACGCTGCGTATTGAAGAAGGCGCCGTTGATGCCGATGGAGTGCTGCATGATCTTTGCCCACTTCTGCTTGTCGAGGAAGGCTGGGCCTACCGCCTTCTCCAGTTTTTCGTAGAGCGAGACTGCTTCTTCTTCATCGTTTACGCCGTCTTCGATAGCCCATCCGGTTGAGCCCTCGGCGCAGCCCTCGATCCACCATCCGTCCAGGATGCTGAGGTTGGGTACGCCGTTGAGCGTCGCCTTCATGCCGCTGGTGCCGCTGGCCTCGTAGGGACGCCGCGGTGTATTCAACCAGATGTCCACGCCGGAGGTAAGCAACGCGCCCAGATTCATATCGTAGTTTTCGAGATAGACGACGTGGATGGGGCTCCGCTTCAGGCCGTGGGCTGCGCTGATGACCTCATGAATCAATGCCTTGCCGGGTCCATCAGCGGGGTGTGCTTTGCCGGCGTAGACGACCTGCAGGCCGCCGATCGCCTCAGCGATATGGAGCAGACGCTGCGTGTCTTCGAAGAGAAGGGTCGCGCGCTTGTAGGTGGCAGCGCGGCGGGCAAAGCCCAGGGTCAGCACATCTTCACGCAGGATGACGCCGGTGCGTTCCTTTACCGTTTCGACCAGCCGCTTCTTGTTCAAGGCGTGTGCGGCTGCGATCTCCTCCGGTTCGACTCCGTAGATGCCACGCAGCGCGTAGTTGTCGGCGCGCCACCCATCCAGCTTCCGGTCGAAGAGATCAGCCATGGCCGGCGAGACCCAGGTGCCCGCATGTACGCCGTTGGTGATGTAGTGGATCGGCGTATCCGGAAACATCTGCTGCGAAACCTTGCCGTGCTGCATTGCGACACCGTTTACGTAACGGGAGAAGCGAAGGGCCAGGTATGTCATGTTCAGCAACCCATCGTGGATGCCACCGAAACGGCTGTAGAGGCCGGCACGCTCCTGTCCAAGGATGGCGAGCATCTGGTCGTAGCCAAAGCGGTCATGACCCGCGGGTACGGGCGTGTGCGTCGTAAAGACGCATTGCTGCTTGACTACCTCGACATCTTCATCGGTAGCCGTGCTCAACGGACGTCCGTTCAGCCGGGCTTCCAGCAGCGCGGTGGTCAACAGGGCCGCGTGGCCCTCGTTCATATGGAAGACCTCTGGCTGAACGCCCAGAGCATGCAGCATAGCGATGCCGCCGAGTCCGAGTACGGCTTCCTGGCAAAGACGATAGTAGTGGTCGCCACCGTAAAGGGTGTCCGTAAAGGTGCGATCCCACGAGTCATTCGGTTCGACGTCGGTATCGAGCAGCAGCACCGGAATCACATGCCCGGTCACACCAACGACGTCGTAGCGCCACGCGCGAACCAGGAGCTCGCGGTTCTGAACGGTGATGGCGGCAACCGCGTCGGCCGAAGGCAAACGGCCTTCAGGCAACCACGGCATTGGAGCCTCGGTCTGCCGGCCGTCGCTATCGAGCATCTGACGGAAGTAACCCTTGCGGTGAGCCAGAGTCACAGCGACCATTGGAACGCCCATGTCCGCGGCGGAGCGTAACGTATCTCCCGCCAGAACACCCAAACCGCCCGAGTAAGTGGGCAACCCTACTTCCAATGCGATCTCCATGGAAAAGTAGGCAACACGACTATTTCTCAACGCTTCAGCGGCAACATCCTGCAGTGTCATGCCAGATAAAACCTCGCACTTCGGGATCCCAGAATCTGCAGGCTCATCGTTCCGTCCTGCTTTGGCCCGTGAAATTGTTCGGACCCCTTACATAACAACTTCACAGCACTAACCCGAGGAAATCAATGCAAATCTCGTTCCATTCCTGCGGAAAATAGGCATATTACTTCGGTGTATGACGAAAGAAACCCCGGACTGGTTGACAGCCGGGCGGCGATATTTCTCGCTATGTCTTTTAGAGGGCAGTGTTTAGAAGTGGTTGAGACCTACTTCGGTGGACTTAAGTCCGAGATGTGACAAAAGGCCCAGTACTACGACGACGGCGAAGCAGAGGGTCGGCCGGAGCCAGGCATTGCGGCTCCGCCGTATGCCGAACTCGATTGCCAGAAGAACAAGCCAGGAAATGGCGGCGGCGATGACCCAGTCATAGACCATCACACGCACCACGCCGTTTTCGGTGCGAAGAATTTTCTCAACATTGAAAGGATGCATGACGAAGCCGAGGAGTGCTGCTACGAAGAGCAGCAGCAACTCGCCGATGGCGATGAGAGCGGACTTCATTGCACACCTGCCTCGAAGGTGCGGAAGCGGCGTTCCAGCTCCCACTGCTGTGTCGCTTTCTCACTGGACTTCAGGAACTCCGCGCACTTGGCTGTGGGTTTGTCAGCGCCTAACGGCTGTGCGGCACAGGCGGCAACCGGCTTGCCCCAGGCGTCAGGAGCCGACCATAGATCGTCCCCGGGTAGAAAGATATGTTCGATCCCGGTCCGCGCCATGTTCTTCAGATCGATATAGGTGAGGTTCTGCTCCATCGCGGCGCGTGCGTACTCGGTCGTGAGATTACTGCGGGAGACGCCTTCGTCGTCGGTCGAAAGCGAGACCGGCACCTTGGCCGCACGGTAGTTGGTCAGGGGATGGTTTTTGGCGGTAATGCCGAGGATGCCGTCGTTGCTGGTGAGATTGATCTCGACCATCACGTGTTTGGCGGCCATCTCCTTCAGCAAGGCGTGTGGATCGGTCTCGTACATGACATCGACACCGTGGCCGATACGTTCGGCTCCGGCGACCTCGACGGCTTCGCGGATGTGGAACTTCAGGCCGTCCGGAGGGACGATGCCGGGTGCGAGCTCTCCGGCATGCAGCGAGAGGTGGACCTTGGGGTATTTGGTCTTGAGGAACTGCAGGAACTTCATCTGCCGGTCGTACTCGCTCATCGACATATAGGAGTCTTCGGGCTGCACGAAGTTGATGCCAACGACGCGTGGATCCGCGGAGGCGAGCTCAAAGCCAAGCAGGGTCTGCGCGTAGACCTGCTGCGGCGGGAAGGCGCGCAGCACCTGGAAGATGAAGCGAACCGTCATGCCACAGGCAGGAGTGGCGGAGGGTGTGCCGCAGTGTTCGATCTCCTTGCGCCGCGCCTCGATGCCGTCGATCTCCGCAATGTCGCGTTTGACGTTGTCGCGGACAGCGCCGTCGAGCAGTTGCTGGCGCAGGCTTTCGAGATCATCGCTCCAGCCTAGTTTGTAACCCAGAGCAGCGCTGGCGCTGAAGTCGGGCGTGTGCATGATCTCGAGGTACTGCTCGTTCTGCGAGGCTGCGCGGGAGGCGACCTCGTCGACCCATTCGCCGACGTGTTTGCGATCGAGACCGCCGAACCGGCCGAAGGTAGCGAAGAACTGGTCATGGCCGCTGTAACCGGCGTAGGGCACAAACGAGCGCATGGAGAAGGCGTTGACCAGGTTGTCGTAGAGGGTCTGGTCTTTGAGTACGTTCTCGGCTGGCACGAGGCCGTCAGCGCAGGTACCGGTGGGGTTCTTGGCGAAGGCTTTGGCCTTCGGGTCGATGCAAATGTGGTCTTCGACAGCGTCCTTGATGAAGGTCTCGGCATACACCGCGCCGGAAAGGTGGACGTGCAGGTCGCTGCCCTTGGGCATCGTGGCCAGGAAGACATGTGCAGAGAGGGGACCTTGTTTCACGGCAGCGGCCAGGGCGCGGCCGGCCTTCAATTCACCAGGGGTCTGGGTCGCGGTCTGCGCGGCAGCGGTGATCGCAAGGCATGCGAGGGCCGCGAGTACTCGTGTGCATCTCATCAGAGGAAAGTCCTTTCGTGGAAACAGGCCCAGCATACCCTACCGACGCCGGGCCGAGGTTTGTCCCATCCGCCTTTGGATTGCTATACTAAGGACACTCCACGAAGGGCCAGGTAGCTCAGTGGTAGAGCGCGGCCCTGAAAAGGCCGGCGTCGGCGGTTCGATCCCGTCCCTGGCCACCATCCGATGAAAATACAGGTACTTCGGCCGCGCCCTTAGAGCGTAGCGACGTATGTTTGCGCGCGGCCATGACAAGGCCCAGCCGTCGGCGGTTCGATCCCGTCCCTGGCCACTCATCCGATGAAAACACAGGTACTTCGGCCGCGCTCTTAGACCGTAGCGACGTATGCACGCGGCCATGAGAAGGCGAGGCCGTCGGCGGTTCGATCCCGTCCCTGGCCACCATGGAGATTCGAAGGTGGCCGGAGGTCTACCCGGCGGGATGTCGGCTGAGCAGTATCACCAGAAGTGTGGAAGACACTTTTCCGGGTGCACTGGCAGCGGAATCACGCTCTGCGAGGTTGCCGTTCCACGGCACAAGGGAAGACCACGGTAAAACCAGGATCGCGTGATCGCTGACGTCGCGCTGCTGCGGCGCTGGAAGAACTGCGGCATCGAGCTTATTGCCCCTTACCGACGCAATGAACGCAAGATGTTCCACGTTCCGCGGCTACAAGCGGCGCTGGATATTGGGGCAGATCGCATGATGGATCATTTTCG
>JAEKKE010000603.1 GCA_019510535.1 Acidobacteriota bacterium | reverse complement strand
AGAAGGATGCGGTACAAAGAGAGCAGTCTAATCAGACCGAATTCCGGGAGCCCCACACCCGGAGACCCTTGCAGTCGGTTCGCCTCCTTCTCTCCCTGCGTTGCCCAATTCAACAACGACGCAACAGTGGAGATCCGTCATGACCGAAAATGCTAAGAAATCTACCGCCCAAAGCACAATTCAAGACCCACCGGAGTACAACGCCGAAAATGCCACGAGCTCAAAAGAGGCTTCCCAATCGACCGAAGGCGCCTACCAGCAAAATGGTCAGAGCTGGCTAGGAGGGCCGCAGAACGGAAGCGAAACCTCCAGCTCGGATCAGGATGGCAGCCCCGAGCCATCGTCGCAGGATTACACCAAGCACCGCTTTAGCGATGCATCGACGAAAGAGGATAAAGCCTGGACCGGGAGTGGCAAAGCGTGACCTGGCATGATCCTGTTTGTCAGACATATCGTGATTGTAGAAAGGCCCCCAAAATGGGGGCCTTTCTATCCGAGGGCTGATAAAGACATCCTGTCGGTAAGCGATGCTTCTTCATGGCTTGAATCAATGCATTGAACTTCAATGGCTTCAATTGCGTACTGCCTCCCATTCGTCGCAAGGAACAGGGAGGACCATTCATGCAGCTCGTGCTATCGAAGTCGTTCCTAAGTCTTCTACTGCTAGGTTCCACCGCAGCTTTCGCCCAGACCGAGTCCCAGGCCGAGTCCCAGAACGAGTCCCAGAACGAAACATCCAAACTGTTCGAGACGATGCAGAGCCTCGATACGCAGTTGTTTGATGCGGCGAATCACTGCGACTACGCGAAGCTGACCGCGCTGGTGGATGAGAATCTCGAGTTCTACCATGACCAGGGCGGCCTGATGCAGGGCAGGCAGGCCTTTCTCGACTCCATCAAACACAATACCTGCGGTGTAATGGTCCGCGAGCTCGTGCCCGGAACCCTGCAGGTCTATCCGGTCAAAGGTTATGGAGCGATCGAGATGGGAGTCCATCGCTTCCATCATCCTGGTCACGAGAAAGAGTTTCCCGCGGCAAAGCAACTGGGCATGACTCGCTTTCTCGATCCGGGTGCGGATGAGTGGCAGGTAGGAGAAGCCAGGTTCCTGCATATCTGGCAACTGAAAGATGGGGCATGGAAGCTGACACGCGTCGTCAGCTATGCCCATTAGGGGATGCTGGAGGCTGATCTCATATCAAGATGTCAACGAGGCGCTACAGCCACCCTCTGCTCAGGAGAGGCGTGCTGCAGGATATCCTCGGAGTCGTCGAAATATTACGGCGAAGTTGATTGAGCAGGACCATAGCCTCGTTACGCATAACTAGCGGGACACCCCAATAGTCGAAGATGCCTCCTCGCCGCGAGTTCTGGCCACAGACAACGAAGACGCCGGTGCCTAGGTTTCTTTTCAGGATAGAGGCGAGCCAACCAACAAATCCGCTGTTGTCCAAGCCTTCCCGGAAGTGGAACGAGAATAGCCCGAAGGGCTCAAGGGCTTCCGCATCGGCTGCCCTAAGTACACTCCAAACCTCATTGTCCCGCACAAAGGCGAGGCCACTCGCAGCTTCTCTGGCTGGAAAATCTTCGATTGAGACTTAATAAAATGCGAACGAACCTGCGTGCCAGGTGAGGTCTGCGGTGGCAA
>JAEKKE010000044.1 GCA_019510535.1 Acidobacteriota bacterium | reverse complement strand
CGAGCCAGGGTACGCGGCCGTCGTGGGTGTCGCAGTAGAGGTCTCCGCCGGTGTAGTAGCTGAAATTGCCGAAGGTCATGCGCAACGAGCTGGAGTAGAAGTTCTCGTTGGGTTGTTCTTCTGCGCTCAGTGCGTCTGTCGGTATTACGCTGCGGGATGTCTCTCCCTGGCCCGTCCAGATGCGGCCGTTGGCGGAGAGGATACGGATCTCCGTCCCATTGAGAACGATCTGATGGTTCGAGCCAATGGTTGCGGCTTCGACCTTCTTGTTGCTCTTTACACGTGACTGGAGATAGGCGAGATAGTTGGCCGCGAAGGGGGCATCCAGAGGTTTGGCGTCGCCGAAGTTGGGATAGGCGCGGTCGATGTGGGTCTCGATCGGGAGCAGTGCATCGACATCGCTGAGGCCGGTGAGTTTGTAGCTGCCATCGGGAGAGGCTGGGCAGTTTGCTTCGAGATCCCCGACGTGGTCGGGGTGGATGTGGGTGGCCAGGGAGTAATCGATACGGCTGACGCCATTGCGGCGGGCGTACTCAGCGATCCATTGTCCGGGGCGACGGGTGCCGTTGGGTCTAGGGGGAGAGGATGTCTCCAGAGAGCTGGTCGAGGAACCTGCATCGATCAGAAACGAGCGTCCATCCGGTCCGACGATGAGGGTGCTGTTGCCTCGGCCGGTGTCGATGTGGTGGATGTCGAGTTCACCCGGCCGCTTTGGAGAGAACACTGCGGGGCTTTGCGCCAAGGCAGATGGGGAGACGGCTGAGGCGGCGAGGAGACGGAGAACGGAGCGGCGCGAGAGCATAGATGTCGACAGAGTTGAGAGTAGCCCGGAACTATTTGTTGAGTATGACAAATGAAAGACGGTTCGCGCGGTGCGCGAATAACAATCCCTTACGCGAAGCGTAAGGGATTGGGTAACAGCAGGTCCTTCGCTGACGCTCAGGATGACAAGTGGAAGAAATCAGCCTCAATTGAAATTTGTGGCTCCTTCACCTTTCGACAAAAGACGGATCGAGCTTGAGATCATCCCACATCTGCTGCGCCCATTCACCCCAGCCAGCGAAGCTGGCCGGGGACCCCGATGTGAAGCACCGGATGTATGGGCTCCGTGAAAATCGCTATGCCCAGGTAAAAGAAAAGCCCCAGCCGAAGCTGGGGCTTTGTTGTTCGTCTTTTTTGTTAGAACCACAGCTTGGCGGCCACCTGAACCTGGCGCGGTCCAAAGAGAACCGAGCTGGTCGCGGTGGGCGCACCGAAGGGGGTTGCCGTGAACGGAGCGATGCACGAGTTCGAGTGGCCGAGACATGCACCAGCCTGTGACGGAGCAGACGCCGTATTGAAGGTTGGCAGAACCGAGAATGCATTGGTGCTCTGCGCGATGATGTGACGGCGGTTCGCCAGGTTGAAGACCTCTGCGAAGACTTCGAACTTGACGTTCTCGTGGATGGGGAACGAACGCGAGACACGAGCGTCTACGTTGCGGATACCGGGTCCGGGGATATTGTTGCGGCTGTACTGCGGTGCACGACCGCCGGTGCTGGAAGCGAAGAGACTGACCACGCCTCCCGTCACACCACCGTCGATACCGCCACCATTGGCAGCGGAAAGGAAGTTCGACACGAACTGCGTCAGTGGGAGACCGGTCTGCTCGGTCGCCGTTCCGGAGACCGTCCAGCCGTTCGCCGCGTAGCGCAGGATGGAGTTGGAGAGGCCGAAGGTCGGAGCGTAGACGATGCTGCCGACGAAGCGTCCGCGCATATCGAGATCCGAACGTCCGTACTCATTCAGAGTTCCGGGGTTCTTCAGGTTGAACGGATCGGAGATTGCGTTCGTTCCGTTGAAGGTACCGTTCTGACCGGAGACCTGCGAGCCGTCGATGGCCTTCGCCCAGGTGTAGTTGGCGAGTAGCTCGACACCGTGGCTGAAGGGCTTACGGATGGAGAAGGCTCCGGAGTGATACCAAGAATTGATACCGCTGAAGCCTACCAGGATGATGCCGTCATTCGGCGACGGACGCGTACCCGAGTAGAAGGGCACCTTGATCGTTGACTGGGTAACCCCGGTGGAGCTGATGATATCCCAGGTCTTCGAGGAGGCTGTACGTGGCAGGTTGGCATCGATGAAGTACGGCAGACGCATACCGCGCGTACCGATGTACGAGATCGTGAAGCTCACGTTACCAGGCAGACGCTGTTCCACTGCCAGATCGACGGAGTGGGTATAGGGATTGGTGAAGTTCGGGTCCTGACCGCGGAACGAGAGAGGAATTGCACCGGCGCCCGTGTTCTGTACAGTCGGAGTCACAGCACCGGCGAAGGGAGCAGCCAGAGCCGGTCCGGGAGGCGTGAACAGAACACCCATGTTCTGTGGCGCTCCGGCAGCCCCCGGGCCTACCGTGTACTGCTGCTGGAAGACGCCGTTTTCCACGCGGGTGCAATACAGCGTCGATCCGGAGGTCAGGCCGTAGAACATACCGTAACCGCCACGAACCACCATGCCGTCAACCGGTGACCACGCGAAACCGATACGCGGCTGCACCATCTTCATGTTGTTCTTGATCGTGTTGGTGTAGTAGTTGCCAAGCGGACTGGGAACACCGTTGTAGCTGTTGGTGTAGGGACGGGGAGGCGCGGGAATCAACTGCACGTCGTAACGAACGCCCACGGTCAGCGTAAAGTCGTTGCGGAGCTTCCAGGCATCTTCGGCAAAGCCGGCGATGTTCTTGTTCCAGAAATCATCGGCGCCCACGTGGGTGATGGGGTCGTTCACCTGGGTAAAGGTGTTGTAGTGACGTCCACCGTTCGCGCCATAGACATCCTGTACCCAGGACTGGAACGAGAGCAGAGGAGTTGCCTGGGAGTAACTGTAGATACCGCCGCCCTGGAAGAGGTTCGAGAGCTGCTCGTGGATCAGGTTGATATCCGCACCGAACTTCAGCGAGTGCTTGCCGTGCACGGTCGAGAAGATATCGGCAAACTGCCAACGATGCTCATCCGGGAAGGCTCCGCGAGGCAGAGCGTTCGGCATACCGTAGGCGAACAAACCGCTAATGGTTACGCTCGGTCCAGGTGCGTTCGCTCCGGTCGTCTCAAGATCGCGCGACCACTGGAAGCGCACCGTGTTCGCGGACTTGGAGGAGACAACGCTCTCCCAATTGGCTACCAGGAAGCGCTCGTGAAAGTCCGCGCGCCCGTTCGTCGTGGCCGAGCTGTTGTTGGCGGTAGCAGAGGTCGTATAGCCATTCGGCTGCTTGTAGTTCTGCCAGTTGAAGTTCACCGAGATGTGGTTCTTGCTGTTGAGCTGGTAGTCAAGGCGCGGGAAGAAGATATCCTGCGTGACGTTACGCGAAACAGCGGTCTGACCGCTGAGGATGTATGCTTTGGCCGCGTCGCACTGGGTCGGGCTGACCCCAGCGGGGCACTGATAGCCCGCCAGGGACGACGCCGAGATCGAGCTGGTGTAAAGCAGCGGGTTCACCTTGCGGAATCCGTCATAGGTGAAGAAGTAGAAGAGCTTGTCCTTGATGATGGGACCGCCGACAGAGCCACCGAACTGTTGCTGCTGACGAACCGTCGGCGTCAGCAGGAAGGGCTGATTGCTGGTGCGTCCCGTGAACTTCGCGAAGGGGTCAAGCGCGTTCAGAGTCGGATAGCGCAGGTAGTAGAACAGGTCGCCATGAATCAGATTGGTACCGTTCTTGGTGATGGCGTTGACCTGTCCACCGGCTGCCTGACCGAACTCGGCAGAGTAACCGGAAGCGGAGGACGCGAACTCCTTGATGGAATCCTGCGAGAAGACATACGGAGAACCGATCGCGCGGCCGCGGGCTTCCGAGAAGAATGCCTGCTGGTTGTTGGCGCCGTCGACCAGGTTCGTGTTGTACAGACCGGAGATACCGCGGTACGAGATCAGGCCGCTGTTGCCGTCCGGCACCACGTTGGTGGTGAGCAGCACGAAGTTATCCCAGCGGCGACCGTTTACCGGCAGATTCGAGACAAGCTGCTGATCTACCGTCTGCGAGATCTCAGTCTTTTCACTGTCGATCAGAGGGGAAACGTCGGAGACAGTAACGTCCTGCGCGACCGAGGCGGCGGGGAGCTTTTCATCCACGCTCAGAGTCTGACCTACGGTCAGTACAAGGTTCTTGCGAGTGACCTTACCGAAGTTGCCGGTGCCACCGGCCACAACTTCATAATGGCCAGGCTGCAGGAAGGTCGTGCTATAGTCGCCGTCGTTGTTGGTGGTCACCGTACGGCTTGCGCCCGTGTCGGTGTTCGTGATGACGACGGTAGTATTCGGAACTGCGGCGCCGGAGGCGTCCGTAATGGTTCCGGAGATAGTACCAGTCGCGGCGGTTTGTGCCAGAGCGCGCGGCGTGGCTACATATGCCGGAACAGCCAACATACCGGCAGTCAGCACAGCCGTGAATACACGGGTGCTACAGATCTTTGCAATCTTCATGAAACGTCACTCCTCAAAAGGGCGAAACAAAAATCAAAGGTTTCGAAGCGGTTCTATCGGTCAAGAAATCCCGGGAACTCGTGGCGCGCTCGTTTGGGCACAGCTGCGCCCGAAAACCTGTTTCAGGTGTTAGTTCTACGGTCAGTGACCGCAGACGGGTTGTCAAGTAAAAGAATCACAAGGATTCTTACGTACAAACTTCACCGTCCGCATGCCAGGGCGTGTCCCAGAGCCATACAAACGGTGAAGATTTGCGGGAAGTTACTTTGCGGCGGACAGAACCTGCTGGTACTCGGCGTACGGTCCTTTGAAGTCTTCGACCTTGCCGTCCTGGAAGTGCCAGATACGGGTTGCGACCTCGTCGATCAGATCCTCATCGTGAGTCACCAGAAGGACTGTCCCCTCATACTTCTGCAGCGCCTGGTTCAAGGCGTTGATCGATTCCAGGTCAAGGTGGTTGGTGGGCTCGTCAAAGATCAGGATGTTGGGCTTCTGCAGCATCAGCTTGCAGAAGATCAGGCGAGCCTGCTCGCCGCCTGACAAAGCCTCAGTCTTCTTCAGGCCCTCTTCACCGCGGAAGAGCATCTGCCCCAGAATGCCGCGGATGTCTTCTTCCGTAGCCTTCTCATCGAACTGGTGCAGCCAGTCGGCGACCGTCATGCCTTTGGTCACGGTGCCGGTGTGATCCTGGGCGAAGTAGCCGATGTTGGCCTCATGCCCCCACTTCACGGTTCCGCCGTCGCGGGTGAATTCCTTATCGTCGGTCTCCGGCATGCCGGCGAGCAGCGACTTCAGCATCGTCGTCTTGCCGGTTCCGTTACGGCCGATCAGCACAACCTTGTCGCCGCGCATGACCGCGGAGCTGAAGTTCTTGAAGACTGGCTGGTCGTACGACTTCGAGACGTGCTCGATCTCCAGAATGTGCTTGCCCGAAGGACGAAGCTGATCGAAACGGATATACGGGCGTTGAATGTTCGACCGAGCGAGGTCCGTGGTCTGAAGGCGCTCAACTTCTTTCTTACGTGAGTTTACCTGGGACGAACGCGTGCCGGCCGAGAAGCGGGCGATGAAGTCATTCAACTGAGCGATCTTCTTCTCGCGCTGCTCGTTCTGCGATTCGATACGCTGGCGGACCTGCGTCTTCTGCAGCACCATCTCGTCGTAGCCGCCGGTGTAGGTGATGATCGTCTGATAGTCGATATCGGCGATGTGGGTGCAGACCGAATTCAGAAAGTGGCGGTCGTGCGAGATGGTGATCAGCGTGCCATCGAAGCGGACCAGGAAGTCCTGCAGCCAGTGGATGGACTCAAGATCGAGATAGTTCGTAGGCTCGTCCAGCAGCAGCGCCTGCGGATTGCCGAAGAGCGCCTGCGCCAGCAGCACGCGGACCTTCTGGCCGCCCTGCAGCTCGCCCATCTTGCGCTCATGCAGGTCGTCTGCGATATCCAGACCCTGCAGCAGCACCGCCGCATTCGACTCGGCCTCGTAACCGTCTTCTTCGCCGATCACGCCTTCCAGCTCACCCAGGCGGATGCCGTCGTCGTCCGTCAGCTCCGCCTTCTCATACAGGTGGTCACGCTCTTCCAGAGCAGACCAGAGGGCCTTGTTGCCCATGATGACGGTGTCGATAACGCGGTAGGAGTCGAACGCGTACTGGTCCTGACGCAACACGCCCAGCTTCTTAGGGCGCACAACGTTGCCCTTTTGGGCGTCAAGTTCGCCTGTAAGCACCTTCATAAAGGTGGACTTACCGGCGCCGTTCGGACCGGTGAGACCATACCGGCGGCCCGAGATAAAAGTGGTGCTTACCCAGCGTTAAAGCGGGAAAGGGGCGGCAAATGTGGCCCCTTTTTGATGAATTGTGCGTTAGGGAGCTTACGGATTTTGTCCGGGGAATATCCCGCCCATCGCGTTTCGATGGATGGGGCACCCAGTGCGTGGGAAATATCGAGGTTGCCGGCACACCGGACATAGCCCTCAGCGGTTGAAACCGCTTTCCTTGGTATTGGATACGGGACGGCTGAAGCCGACCCCTTAACCACCCCAGCCAGCGGAGCTGGCCGGGGACCCCGGAGCAAGACATTCGCGCTATGCGCGAAGCGGTGAAGGGGCGGCATTGCGCCCCTTCACCTGCGAGAGTCACTCGTTAGAAGCGGACGATTGCTACCCATTGCCAGACGCGCGGCTGGTTGGCCTGCGAGGTGACCTGGCCGAAGGCCGTGTTGGTCCAGTCGGTACTTGGAGCCGAGTAAACCGGGTGGTTCAGGAGATTGGTCGCCTCTGCACGGAATTGGAGCTGTAGCGGTTCATAGAACCGTGCCAGCGAAAAGTTCCGCTGCAGAGCCATGTCCCACTGGTTGAGGAAGTCGGCCCGCAAACCACTGAAACGAATTGGGAACGTACGGATCTGGTACTGGTTCGGAGTTGCGCTCGTGTCGATGCCGCTGGTCTGGGTGTTGGTCGTCTTGGTCACGAAGCTGTTGATGTTGAACCAGTAGCCGGCCACACCGGCCGCCTGCGCTGCTGCCGAAGACTTGTAACCGCTGCGACCCCACGCCGCATCCACCGGATTCGTGCCCTTGTACAGCGGGCTGGTACCAGCCGGCGTAAACGACAAGGGCTGTCCACTCTGTACCTGGTAGACACCCTGCATCTGCCATCCGCCGACCAGCGCGGAGACAAAAGCATTGTCATGCAGGTATTGACGTCCCCGACCGAAGGGGAACTGATAGATGCCCGAAGTCGCAAAACGGAAGGTGCGGTCGTTGCTCGATGTTCCGTACCACAGGTTGGAGTCGGAGTTGTTCAGGTACTGCGTTGCATCGAGCGACTTCGACCAGGTGAAGGCCGAGGTGAACGACGCTCCGTTGGAGAAGCGACGCAGCAGCTGCGCCTGCAGCGAGTGATAGACGGACATGCCATTCGTCATGTACGCCGTCAGACCGGTGAACTCCGGATACGGGCGCACAAGCTGCGAGACCGATACCGTCTTTCCGGAACCCAGAGAGACTGTCGCGGGAACGATGTTCTGGAACGGATTGGTCACCGTTGCCGACATCTTCGTCGTCGCATCCACGTCATAACCGTTGGTCGCGGTCGACAGGTACTGCCGCGGCACCGGGTCGAACTCCTTGTTTACCGGCAGATGCACTCCATGGTTGCCGACATAATCCACCGCAGCCAGCCACGAGCCGAAGGCACGCTGGAAACCAAAGCTCCAACGCTGGTTATACGGTACCTGCGGATTCCTCGGCTGGAAGGTGACCGAGTTGCCGAGGAAGGTCTGCATGCCAAGCGAGTTTCCGGTTGGCTGCGCAATGCCGGAGGGGAACGGATTGGAGATCGGCGCGGTGAAGGTCACGTTGTCCGTACTCGCCGACTGCGAGGTGGTCGCGGTGAAGCCCTGCTGCGGCAGCAGGAAGGTCGAGGTCGAGCCGGCGTTACCGCCCGACAGGTAGAAGGTGCTCAACGAATCGGCAAAGAGGCCGTAGCCGCCACGCATTACCGTGTTGTTCATGAAGCGCCAGGAGAAGCCGATACGCGGCAACAGCATCAGCTTCTGCGCGTCGTAGTCCTTGCGGTCGAGACCCTGGTCACCGAGGAAGCGGAGGCCACCATTGACGGTCCAGGCCGAAGCTGCCGGCAGCGTGGAGTTCGAGCTTGCAATGGTGGCGTACTTCGCCTGTGCCGCCGCCGCGATGGGATTTGCTGTATTGAAGTCGAAGTAAGTGTTCGCCTTCTGGTTGCGTTCACTGTTCGGACCTTCGTACTCGTAGCGCAGCCCCAGGTTGATGGTCAGATTCGGCAACGCCTTGAAGTCGTCGTGGAACCAGCCGGCCATGTAGTTCGATCGCACTGCCAGGTCGGAGTTGATCGTGATCGCCGAGCTGTTCGGCAGACCCATTTCAAACTGAGCCAGCGAATAGTCAATGCTCGCCGAGCCGCCGCTGGTCGACTGCGTGTAAACGCCGGAGTGCTGATAGCGGCCGTTCGACTGCGTCGTGATACCGGCGTTGACGTTGTACATGCGGTACTCGTAGCCGGTACGCAGGAAGTGGCGGCCCATCGTGCGGGAGATCTGCACCGAACCCATGGTGATGTCGTTGTGCGAGATCACGCCATTATCCGAGTTCAGTGACTGGTAGCCCGTAATGTCCAGGCGTGGAAACGCCTGCGCGTTCGCTCCGAGACCGTTGACCAGATAGCCGGGCATACCGATCGAGGTCGCATTCAGAACGCCCTGTGAGGGCACGACGTTCTGGTTCACAAAACGCGTCCATGAGAGACGGGCTTCAAGTACGGTGGTGGGCGAGAGCACGAAGGTATATCCCACCGCCGCGCCCTTATTGCGGTAGGTCAACGTGGTTCCGGAGACCTGACCGAAGTAGCCGTTCTTGCCGGGCTGCAGACGGCGGCTCTGCACGTAGTGGCCATAGATCGACTGCCGGTTCGAGATCGCCACATCGCTGCGCACGACGTAGGCGTAGTAATAATCCGGTTCGGCGCCGGCGTAGGAGTAGTTGCTGGCTCCCGCCGGATCGCTGCTGGCCGTATTCGGCGTGGGGTAATACTTCAGCGCGGCCGCTGCAATAGGGCTGATGCGTGAGCTGGGAATGATGTTCCCCGGAAACGGATCACGAACCACTTTGCTGTTCACCGTGCGGCTGGAGTACGGATCGTAAAGCTGGTACTTGGGCAGCAGCGCCGAGAAGTCTCCGTTACGGAAGGCGCTGGGAGGCACGCCAAAGGTCAGCACGTTCGGCGTCGCCGCCCGTGAGTGCTCCCATCCGGTGAAGAAGAAGGCGTGGTCGCGCCATAGCGGGCCGCCTACCGATCCGCCCTCGCGCAGCCAGACTGCCTTCGCGGTGGGCTGGCTTCCCAGGTGCCAGTAGTTCGCATTCAGCGTGGGGTTCTGATAGTAGCCAAAGGCCGATCCATGAAATGCATTCGTACCCGACTTGAGAGCGACGTTCACAAAACCGCCAGCGGAGTGTCCCTGCGACGCGTCGTATGAGGATGTCTCCACCTTGTACTGATTGATGAACTCGGTCGACGGTGTGTATGCGGAGAGGCGGATACGGTTGTCCGGAGCTCCGTCCAGACGATACTCCAGCGAGTTCAGCACCGAGCCGTTCACGGACACATTCGCCGTGCCGCTGTCGTAGGTATGGATATTCGGATTTACGCCCGAGGGAATGATGCCCGGCGCCAGGTTCTGCAACGTAAACGGATTGCCGTAGATTGAGGGCAGCTCCTGGATCGATCGCTCTTCCACGATCATGCCCATGGAGCCTGTGGTCTCCTGCAATTGCTGCACGCCGGCGCGCACCTCTACCACTTCAGAGGTCTCGCCGATCTCCAGCGCCGCGTCCTGCTGGTTGGTGGCGTTGACGTCGACCACGGTGTGGATACGCTCCAACCGCTTGAAGCCGGTCCGGTTCACCGTCAGGGTGTAGCTGCCTGGGTTCAGGCTGGGGAAAGTGTAGACGCCATCGTTGTTGGTCTTAGTGGTCTGCTGGACGCCCGTCGCTTCATTGCGAAGCGTGATGGTGGCGTCGGGAAGGATGCTTCCGGTGTGGTCGGTGATCCTACCAGTAATTGCGCCCCTTTCACTTTGGGCGACAACTGAGAGGGTGGAAGCCAGAAGGGCGAAGATCGCCAGAAACGTTTTTATTCTTCGATACATAAGGCCTCTGAATAGAAACTCTTGTTTTTTGCTGATTTTGGGTATTTTGGGAAGTGGACTTATTGGTCAGTCCACTTCGGTCAGCGAGTATCGAGGTTTGTTTCAAAATTTGTCAACTGGAAAAAACAGAGCCCTCTTCCGGAGGTACGGAAAGGGCGTTTGGGATGTTTAGGTAATCCCACATCTGCTGCGCAGATATGGGGCACCCGGCACCCGGTGTATGGGTTATTCGAGGTTGTCTGCAGCCAAAACAGTGACCTCAGCGGTTAAAACCGCTTTCCTTTATGGCTTGGGTGCGGGCCGGCTAAAGCCGGCCCCTTAAGCAGTGCATTCGCACCTCTGGTGCGAACTGGCTGCACTACGTGCAGCGAAAAAGCAGATCCTTCGCTGACGCTCAGGATGACAGGTTTGGAGGATAGGGAGTCGGATGATTGCCCAAGGGGCTGAAAGCCGGCCCCTAACCACCCCAGCCAGCGAAGCTGGCAGGGGACCCCGGAGCAAGACATTTGCGCTAGCGCGAAAGCCCTCCCGGGAACGGGAGGGCTTCGTAAACCCGTTGCATCTGGCGGGCGGTTATTCCATTCCCAGGGCTACCAGGGCGTCTTTCATGGAGGCTGCGGCCTTTGCGTGGGCTCGGGCGGCGCCGGCTTCCAGGATCTCCGTTACCAGGTGGGGATTTGCTTCGTACTTTGCGCGACGTTCCCGGATGGGGGCGAGTTCGGCGACGACGTTGTCTGCCAGCCAGCCTTTGCACTGGATGCAGCCGATGCCGGCCGTTGTACAGCCTTCGCGAACCTCGGCCTGCTTCTCTGCCGGAGAGAAGACCTTATGCAGGTCGAAGACCGGGCAGATGTCAGGATTGCCTGGATCGGTGCGCCGTACTCGCGCCGGGTCGGTAACCATGGTCTTCAGCTTGGCGCGGATGTCCGCTTCCGGCTCGTTCAGCATGAGCGTATTGCCGTAGCTCTTCGACATCTTGCGGCCGTCCAGGCCGGGGAGCTTTGGCGAGGGTGTGAGCAGCGCCTGCGGCTCCGGGAAGGTCAGCTCGATCAGACTGTTGGCCGAGACCTCGGCTTTGATCCGTTCCTTGTCTGACTCGGCCTGTGCGATCGCCTCGCTCCAGCGTGAGTCGTACAACTGGTTGAAACGTCGCGCAACCTCGCGCGTAAGCTCCACGTGCGCTACCTGGTCCTGCCCAACCGGGACGAAGTCCGGCTTGTAGAGCAGGATGTCGGCGGCCTGCAGCAGCGGATAGCCCAGGAAGCCGTAGGTTGCCAGGTCCTTCTCGCGAAGCTGCTCCTGCTGGTCTTTGTAGGTCGGTACGCGCTCGAGCCACCCCAACGGGGTAAACATGCTGAAGAGCAGGTGCAGCGAAGCATGCTCCGGTACATGCGACTGCCGGAAGATGACGCACTTTTCCGGATCGAGGCCGCCAGCGAGGAAGTCCAGCGCTACTTCGAAGCACTTCTCCTTCACGTTACCGGGATTGGCATAATCGGTGGTCAGAGCATGCCAGTCGGCGATGAAGAAGAAGCAGTCGTACTGGTCCTGTAGACGGACCCAGTTATAGAGCGCTCCCATGTAGTTGCCCAGGTGGAGCTTGCCCGTAGGCCGCATGCCGGAGAGGACGCGGCGGCGTGAATTGCTGACAGAAGTTTCGGCCATGATTGAAAAGATGATGGTAAATCAGCGCTAAAGCATTTTTCCTGTAGGTGTAGCGTAGGGCTTCCGCATCTATGGGCGTTTCCGCCATGAAAACGCCGCTTCGCGCTCCTTCTGGAATACCCAGCACAATAGGGGAAATGCTCTAAGCGCTACATGCCCAGCAGCAGGCTGTTGAAGGTGCCCAGCAGAGGGTTCAGGCCGATGGAGATCAGGCGGCCGCCGAGGAACATGAGGATCAGGATGGAGAACATACCGATGCGGTCGTAGGTCTCCAGCACGGAATAGGGGAGAAAGTGCCGCAGCACTTTGCTGCCGTCGAGCGGAGGCAGCGGAATCAGGTTGAAGACAAAGAGAGACAGATTGATCAGCACGCCGAAGTAGAGCAGCAGCGCGATGGGAAACAGTGCCGGCAGCCCTTCTGTCGATGCCTGAGGAATGCGGAACGCCACCATCACCGCCGTCAAGACAGACCTTCCGCCATCTGCCGTTGCATGCTTGATGATCAGCAGCAGCAGCAGGCTTGACGTCGCCACAAACAGATTCGAGGCGGGGCCTGCGAGCGTGACCAGGATGTCGTCGCGCTTGTAGTTCTTGAAGTTGCGCGGCGTGACCGGAGTGGGCTTGGCCCAGATCGATGTGCTTGACCGGGTTCAGCGTGACACGTCCCAGCATTCGCGCTGTCGGATCACCAAGGCGGTTCGCCGTCCATGCGTGCGCCGCCTCATGGATGGAGAAGGCAAATACGAGAACGACAAATTCGAACAGGATTAGAAGGACTTCTTGATTCATGGATGGCTCTTAGTGAGATGGTAGCAGCGCTTCGTAATCCCGCCCTCAGGGGCTGAAGCCCCTTTCCGATGGATAGCTGGAACGGGACGGCTAAAAGCCGTCCCCTAAAGCAAGACAATTCGCGCGAAGCGCGAATCCCACATAAGCTTCGCGTATGTGGGGCACCCGGCGTATGGGTTGCTCTAGTTATCGTGCCGTAATCTCGCCGCGTAGTGTGATTGGCTGGCGGTCGTCCAGCACGACACCGCGGCGGATTAGGGTGTTCTCCTCTGCCGTGATGTTGTAGCCGAAGGTCATTCGGATGCCCGAGCAGAGCTCCAGGCCTTTGCCGGCTGAGGCGAAGATGTGACGCGCCAGCATGCAGCGGAACCTTTTCCCCAGCCAGTGGTTCAGCCCCAGCGGTGAGCGGT
>JAEKKE010000614.1 GCA_019510535.1 Acidobacteriota bacterium | reverse complement strand
AGCTTGGCGATGGTCATCGCGATCTTGAGCTCGTCAAGCGGGCGTTCGATCGTAATGCGGGTCGGAAAATCGATGTCCCCAAACTTCTGGTAGCCCTCGTAGGTAGCCCGGGTGGCTACCCGGCCTTCGCTGTCGTAGATGTCCTGCGCGTAGGGCAGCAACGTGCTGCGGCCGATGTGGATCACGCGATGGGTCGCGAGCTCCACTCCGCCGTTCTTTTGGGCGTAGAGGCTGACGTCATAGTCCGGCTCCGAGACCATCTCTTTCTTTTTGGCGTCGACCTGAATCACGCGCTCGTCTGAGGTGATGGCGACCAGTTCTCCCGGCTGCACACCTTTGATCAGCAGCGAGTCATAGAACACCGACGGACGAAGATTCTCCAACGGATTTTTAGACGGCGTCGTTGTCACTTCATTGGTGCCGGTAATGGCGCGGTTTTGCGGAGGGATCAGCATCTTGAAGGTGCTGCCGTCCGTCACCATGTCGACGGCGCGGGTATGGACCAGAGGTAGCAACAGAAGCACCCGCAGGTCTTCCGGCTTGCGCAGCAGGATATAGCCGCTGAAGGTCGTATAGACCGTGACCTTGCCCTGTTTGCTGCCACCGGTGCTGGCAACGATGTCCACGGACGCGTTCATGGTCTTGATGGCGTCGAAGCGCCCCTGGATCTGCTTGATCAGCTCATCCAGCGTTGCGGACTTAACGTTGGCGACCGCCGGGGCCTTCTGGACACGGTAGGTATGCCGGAAACATCCGCTGGTGAACAACACTGCCGCCAGCAATACTCCAGCTTGCCATCGTACTCTCGTCATCCTGCCCAACCTGCCCAGTATATCGGGTCGCAGTTTGGCGCCCGAACGCATGTTCTTGAATTTACGCAGACTTCTCTTGGATGTTCCATTCACGGCCAAGGGTGCGCAGATTCGTTATTTCTGTCGTTTCCTGCCAGAAGAGCGCCCGTGTTTTGGCGATCTGCTTTCAGTCTCGGACGGAGCAGGCGCAGCCGGAGCCTCACCGCTGGCACGACGATAGGCTTGCACCTGCTCGGCGTGCTCTTTCAGGTCGTTGGAGAAGACGCTGTGGCCTGCCGCATCTGCAACAAAATAAAGATAATCGGTCTCGGCTGGATGCATCGCTGCCTTCAGCGCCGCTACCCCCGGGCTGGCGATCGGCCCCGGCGGCAGGCCGGTGTGCCGGTAGGTGTTGTAGGGCGAGTCATAGTCCAGGTCGGAGCGGTAGATGGTGCCCCGCCAACGATTATCAAGAAGCGCGGCGTAGATCACCGTGGGATCGGTGGCCAGCGGGATGCCTTTGGCCAGCCGGTTGACGAAGACCCCGGCAACCAGGGGGCGTTCGGCATCGACACGAACCTCTTTTTCGACCAGCGAAGCCATGGTCACCGTGCGCGCGACGTCGGTTGTCAGCCCCAGGGAGGTTGCCTCGCGCCGGAAGCGTTTCACCATCGCGGCCTGCATCTGCTCCGGCGTTGCATGGCGGGAGAATTTGTAGGTTTCGGGGAAGAGATAGCCCTCCAGCGACTTGGCGTCGGGCGAGAGGTCGCTGATCAGGGCGGTGTTCGCACGCGCGGCGGCAAGGAAGGCATCGGCGGTACCCAGCCCGGCATGCTGCACCGCTGTCGCAATATCGAAGAGGTT
>JAEKKE010000613.1 GCA_019510535.1 Acidobacteriota bacterium | reverse complement strand
GGAGGCCCGCCCTGCGTGAAGCGGAATCCTCCGCTCATACGGGTGAACTGATCCAGATCGATGCCGGTGATCGTATCGAAGAGTTCGAGCGGCTGCACCATCGTTCCAGTCGCCAACGTAATATGCGGTTCCTGCCGAAGAACGTTGACGAACTTGTCGCTCATCGGGGAGGAACTCAACGTCAGGGCCGACGAGGCGCCGGGTGCGCGTACCAGAATGTCTGCTCCACTTCCACGCGCACGGCGAGCTGATTCATGCAAAGTGCCATTGCTCACTCCGACGAGGGTGAGGATCATGGTCACTTCAACCGCGATGGCCAGGATGCTAAGCAGCGTTCGAACAGGCCGGTGTGCAAGATTGGCAAATGTAAGCTTGGTAAACAATATCGAAATTCTAGAGCATTTTTCCTGTTGCTGGGTGTCCCGGGAACAGCTTGCAGCGGCGTTTTCCGCAATGAAAATGCCGCTGCACTCCTATTTCGGACGAGCATCGCGACAGGCTGCGCTTCATCCGGAGCGGCCGCGATCTGGGATTTTCACCGGATCAGATCGGGGACCTGCTTCGTTATCGGGTGAAGATCTTCCTTCTTGTGCAGAGGTCTGCGAGATCGCAAACCATCACCTCAGGGAGATCGAAGCGAAGATTGCTGACCTCAAACGTCTCACCCTTGAGCTCAGGCGAATCAGTTCCTCCTGCAATTGGAAGAGTCCGATGGCGCAATGCCGAATCATCGAGGCGCTCTCGCGAGGATGAAAAATGTTGTCATCCCTGAACGTTCGGGATCCCCAGAGCAAGCGCGGAAGGCGCGTTCTATACCAGCCTGGGGCAACGCCCCAGGTTTCCGTGCCACAAGCCCTTAAAGGGCTGAAGGCCCGCTCTATAGTTCTTCAGTAAAGGCGAATTTATCGTTATGCACGAGGGCATTTTTCTGTAACCCTGAGGAGTCATAGCGTCCTCCTGCAATGATCCAAGCTCGCTTTTGTGCCATCGGGCACAAAAGGACGTTGAAACCATATGCCCCCAATCCTCTCTGCGTCTTTCTTGCATAAAGATCGTTGATGGCCGCGCGCAGGTCGGTCCCCGGCGTATGAGTGTAGCCTGCTCTATATCGTCTGCATCGTGATGCTCGTGACGGCGGGTCCCAGCCCGTGGTCGATTGATGCTTGGTGCCTTCGTGGAAGAGAGGGATTATAGAGCGGGCCTTCAGCCCTTTAACCTCTTGTGGGCACCGAGACCTGGGGCGTTGCCCCAGGCTGGTATAGAGCGCGCCTTCAGCGCTTACCCACTGGGTGCTCTGACCCTTTGGGTCCCCAACGAACAGTGTTCATTGAGGTGATGCTCGCAACGCGAGGGTGTGATAGGGCGACCCTAACCCCAACAAACACTCAGCACGAATTTATCGATACGCCCTAAGCTGCCTTCTTCCGCCGGCTGCTCTTTTTGGCCTTCGTTCGCTTTGGCTTCTTCGTCTCCGCAAGGCTGTTGCGCAGCGCATCCATGATGTTGACGACTTTGGATTTCGTTCGCCGGCTGCGGCTCTTCTTCAGGAAGTGGTTTGCCTTTGCGCTTTGCCTCCACCAATTTCTTGACGGCGGCATCGTAGTCATCTTTATAAGCGCTGAGATCAAACTTTGAGGTGCTTCCGTTGATGAGCTGCTTTGCCAGAGACAGCTCGTCTGCATCGACCGCTACGTCTTTCGCCCCGGTCAGCGCCGATTTGGAATCGCGAAGCTCATCCTCATACCGCAAGGTATAGAGCATCAGCCCCTTCTGTTTTGGATCAGAGGGCGCCGCGATTGCGACAAGATGCTCGCGTCCGCTGAAAGCGATCTCGCCGATGCCGTAGGTGTTCGTCTGTTGCAGCGCCTTGCGCATGATGCTGAGCGCCTTGGCCTGACTGTCTTCTTTCGGCGCCACGAAGTAGGGCCGGTCGAAGAGGGCCGCAGGCAGATCCTCCGCCTTCACAAACTGCGCAATCTGCATCGTTGTGGAGGTGGAGAGGCGCAGCTTCTTCAGTTCATCCGGATCGATCTCGATATATCGGTTCTTGGCGTATTCGTAGCCTTTGACGATATCGTCGGCGGCGACCTCACCGTGCTCATCGACATTGCGATGGTGGACCCGCTGATGAGTCTTCCGGTCGATCTGATGAAACTCAACCTGGCGTGCAGGATTGGTTGCCGGAAAGATCTTGACTGCGATGGATACGAGCGAAATCTGAAGCGATCCGGACCACGTAGGACGACCTGGCATACTGAGCGACTCCTTTGACCTCGCTCATTCGATGCCAGATCTCCCAGTAAGTGTCGCTCAACGTCTGCAGGCGCCCGCCGGCTCGCGAAGAGGCGGGCAGCCACCGGTTAGATGTGGGTGACAACAACCAGGAAGACGGCTGCGAGAAGCGCAATGGCTCCCAACAGCAGTCCGGTGATGTAACGCGCGGCAAAGCGTTCGCTGCCC
>JAEKKE010000594.1 GCA_019510535.1 Acidobacteriota bacterium | reverse complement strand
AGCTGCGCTTCAATAACTATGGCGGTACGCTCGGCGGCCCCATCCATCATGACCGGGCATTCTTCTTCGGAGACTATGAGGAGTACCGGTTCATCAATGCGCAGACCTACTACTCTTCGGTCCCTACCGATCAGGAGCGCGCTGGAGACTACAGCGATCTCGGACGGCGGTTGAGCACCGGCGGCTGCTCGCAGTATCCAACGGATAGCACCTTGCAGCTTTACAATCCCTTCACCTCCAACCCGACGCAGTCCCGCCAGCCTTACGCCAATAACAAACTCACTAATCTTGATCCCGTCGCACTGGCGGCACAGGACCTGATGTATCCGCGCGCCAACAACACCGCCGGAAGCTTTGACTCCTGTACGCATGCCAACAACTATGTGGCGACTCCAAAGCTCATCTCGAATGAGCGTACCGCGATGGGCCGCATCGACTATCGCCTTTCAGACAAGGACAGCCTGTTCGGCCGGCTGGCCTTCTACCGCAACTACCAGAACAATGCGACCTTCGGATATAGCCCGCTTTACTATCGCAACGACACCTTGAGCGTCTGGAACGGCGTGCTCTCAGAGACACACACTTTTTCCGCATCGCTGCTCAATGACTTCCGTATCGCCGTGCTTCGTGCCACTTTGCCATTTTTGCCCCAGACCTATGGGCAGGACTACGCAAGCAGGATAGGCCTGAAGAACTCACGCCCCGATCTGATTCCGGCATTCAGCAATGGACTGAATGTACCCAACAACGCGCTTGGCTTCCGCGCTTCAACAACGATGGAGATTATGGACGACGTGACCAGAACGATGGGGTCGCACACGCTCCGCCTCGGTTTTGACGGACGGTTGGCGCAGTCGTTCAATCTACAGTCGAACTATGCATCCGGACTCTTCAACTTCAGCGGCAACCAGACGGCTGCAGGCACCAGCACGACAGTGCAGACATCGGCCGCTCCCGGCAACATCTATGCCAGCTTTCTGATCGGTGCTGTCAACAATGCGACGGCGCAACTGGCCGCGGGAACAGAGTACCGTAAGTGGCTGTACGCGGCATATCTGCAGGACGACTGGCACGTGAACGCGCGTCTCACCCTGAACTTCGGTCTTCGTTATGACTTTATGAAGCAGCCGTACGAAAAGCACAATGGCTATTCCAACTTCGATATCAACGTCACGAATCCAACGAACGGCTTCAAGGGTGCTGCTGTCTACGCCGGCCAGGGAGGATACGGCACCAACTTCGTACGCGAGAACTGGAATAACTGGGGACCGCGTGCCGGCTTCGCATTGCTGCTGACTCCGAACGGCAAGACTGTAGCTCGCGGCGGATATGCGGTGTACTATCCCACGACCGCACAGAATGCTTATATGCAGGGAGCAGGAAGCTCCAACGGGTTCGGCAGCCTTGGCACCAGTTGGGCCTCCACGACCAACTATGGACCCGCATTTACACTTGCCGGCGGCATCCCATATCCGGCAACTCCACCTCTTGGCGCCGCAGGTGGACCGAATGCGTTCCTGGGACAGTCGGCAAGTTATGTGTCTCCTTCGTTGAAGGACCCTTCGTCACAGCAGTACACCCTTACTCTGTCGCATGAGCTTCCTTCTAGAACGGTGGTTGACGTCTCCTATCTCGGTAACCACGGCAGGCATTTCGACATGCCG
>JAEKKE010000593.1 GCA_019510535.1 Acidobacteriota bacterium | reverse complement strand
AGCGCTTTTGTGGAGTAGCCAACTATCAAGGTTGAAGGTCATGTTCCGGAAACTATCTGGGTTCTATCAGCCGCATATCCAAATAATCAACGCCTTCGCCTTGTGGGAATCTAGAGAGTTTCCCTCTTTAGGCGAATATAAGGCGAAAACATGAGTGAGTCAAGAGGAATTGCGGGGGATGATCGAGAGGCTGGCGCCCTGAACTCGATACTTCTCTAACAGGGGTTCGCTTAGCGCTAAACCCTCATCGTCTATGCTCGATAGCAAAAAGACATAGAGCTAGAGCACTTGTCACCGGCACCACCATTCCCCATCGCAGTGAATGACTAAAGGCTGAGACCTGGCCGGTTAGCCATGGCAATACAGAGGAGGTTGTTCCTGCCAGGAAGAAGATGGTGTTGTTCTGGCGGCGGTCCAGGACCTTTGAGAGCAGGGCTGGGTAGAGTGGGCCGAGGCCGAAGCCTGTGCAGAAGGCACAGGTGAGCATCCAGGCGCTTTGCAGGGGTAGCAACAGGCCTCCGGTGCCGGCGAGGACCAGTAATGGCAGCCAGCGCCAGCGGGTTTCGAGGTAGCGGTCTGCGCCGGGGAGGAAGGCCATGGCGCGGCTCAGTAGTAGTCCGGCCCAGAAGCATGAGGGGGCGGCGATCGTGATGGCCAGGCGCATGGCGTAGCGGTCGGCGTAGGTGGAGAGCCAGCCTGAGCAGGCGGCTTCGATGCCGGGGGCGAGGATGGTGGCGATGATCAGTGCCGTGGGGACTCCGCGGAGGCCTTGCAGCAGTGATGCGTTGGCGGCGAGGCGGGGCGCGGTGAGTTGGGATGCGCTGCTGCCGGTCATCAGCCATGTACCTGCCGCGTAGATGGCCCAGAAGGTGGCGAAGGCCAGCAGGACGGTACGGGGGCTGCCGGTGCGGAGTGCCTGGGTTACTACCGTGGGGGCCAGGAGTGCTCCTACGGCCCATACGAAGTTCAAACGAACGAGTGCCGCCGCGGAGGCTTGTTGTTGTTTGAAGAGGATGCTGGTGGAGGTCATGACGGTGCCGAGGCCTATGCCCCAGACCAGCGCGGGGAGCTGTGGCCAGGTTGTTGTCGATGCCCATAGTGCTGCCGCCACGCATAACAGCAGTGAGTAAGTGGCGATCAGGCGTTGCAGCGTGCCGCGGACTAAGAGCGCTCCGAGGGATGAGCCGAAGTAGACGCAGAAGAGCATGGCTCCTGCTCCGCGGTCGGTGAGATGCCAGGCGTGCGTGATGGCGGGCAGCATGGCGCCGGGCATGATGAGGCTTACACCGGTTGCCCAGAAGCCGAGATAGGTCCACAGTTTGTTGCGGAGTGTCACCTGTGGAAGTGTATGCGGTTGGGGTGGGTTTTGTGAGCCCATGAACTGGGTGCCCCATATCTGCGGAGCAGATGTGGGAGATTCGCGCGTTGCGCGAATCGTTTTTGTTGTGTTTTTCGTGAGAAGCGGATTTCTTCGCTTCGCTACGAAATGACAAAACGTTTGCGATTTCGGGGGAGTTCCGCTTTATCGCAGGCACGCGCTTTGCCCTCAGGGGCTGAAAGCCCCTTTCATTTGGGGCTCGGAACGGGACGGCTGAAAGCCGTCCCCTTAACCACCCCGGACAACGAAGTTGCCCGGGGACCCGAAGCAAGACAATGTGCCCGTTGGG
>JAEKKE010000043.1 GCA_019510535.1 Acidobacteriota bacterium | reverse complement strand
TGAGATCGTTCCCGGCCGCGTGTCGACCGAGGTGGACGCTCGCCTCTCCTACGACAAGGAGAAGACGATCGCTATGGCCCACGACATCATCAAGCAGTACGAAGATGCCGGCATCAGCCGCGAGCGCATCCTGATCAAGATCGCCTCCACCTGGGAAGGCATCAAGGCTGCCGAGCAGCTTGAGAAGGAAGGCATCCACTGCAACCTGACGCTGCTCTTTGGTATCCACCAGGCCATTGCCTGCGCCGAAGCGAAGGTCACGCTGATCTCCCCGTTCGTTGGCCGCATCCTCGACTGGTACAAGAAGGACACCGTCAAGGACTACGTCGGCGCCGACGACCCCGGCGTGCAGTCGGTTACCGGCATCTACAACTACTACAAGAAGTTCGGCTATAAGACCCAGGTGATGGGCGCCAGCTTCCGCAACATCGGCGAGATCATTGAGCTGGCCGGAAGCGATCTTCTGACCATCTCGCCCAAGCTGCTCGAGGAGCTGGACTCCAAGGATGCTCCGCTCGAGAGGAAGCTGGATGCCGAGAAGGCCAAGACCCAGGAGATCGAGAAGATCTCAATCGATCAGGCTACCTTCGAGAAGATGCACGCCGAGGACCGCATGGCCCACGACAAGCTGAAGGAAGGCATCGAGGGCTTCTCCAAGGCGCTCGAAGAGCTGGAAGCTCTGCTCGAAAAGCGTCTCAAAGAGATCGCCGAACCGGTTACCGCATAAACGTGATCAAGAAACAGGAAACGCTCCCTTCCGGGGAGCGTTTCGTTTTTAATGGCAGCCAATAGGAGGATTACCAGTGTATGGGTTTAACCTACTTTCGGTGGCATAAGCTGCCACTTGGTCCGTGTATACGCAATGCGGAATCCATTGCGTTCGGCATTGCGCTGCGAAGTGCTGCCCGGCTCAGCCACCATCATGAAGAGATCGCATCCCATCGCACAGGCATGCCGCATGCGCGCGTTGAGCAGCGCTGATTGCGCGCCACGTCGTCGCCGCGCAGGCAGAGTTGCAGAGCCGGCAAAGAGCGCTACACCGCCGTGCACGTGCAGCACTGCCGTCGCCGCCGGCTCGCCGTCGATGATGGCCAGAAAGCAGTGGGTATTCTCCCGACTGGTGGAGATTCTTCCCATGTCCAGCAGGAACTCACGAAACTCCGGATGGTCCTCTGACCAGGCATCCGCACCGACGCGACCCCAGAGGTCGGCCTCGTCCTGCTTCACGATGCGCACATCGGCAACTGCGGGAACCTCGGGGCAATGCGCGGTCTGATACATCACACTGCTCATCTCGATCGGCTGATAGCTGCGTTTGCAGAGCAGTCGCTGCAGCGCGAGACCAGCCAGCGGTGAGACCTCGTGATTTGCGGCAGCGCCGCGCGAGAAGAAGAACGCCTCCAGCGCTTCAAGGTGGGCTTCGTAGCTATCTGAACTTGTGATTCCCAGGCCGAAGGTCTGAGTCAGCGGAGAGTCAGGCCCATCGAAGACCGCAATGGCGCCCTGCGCTGTATCCCAGGCGGTGCAGCTCTCGGGGTTCAGGCGTTTGCGGGTATAGGCGAAATCCAGGCAGGCATGGCCTTCGGCGAGCTCCAGCCGATGGGCAAGGGAAAGATCAGCAAACATGCGTTCCAGCATAGAGGTTCAACGGCAGAAGGGTTAGAACATTTTCCCTGTTGCCGGGTATCCCTGAAGAGGAGTGCCGCGGCGTTTTCGTTGCGGAAAACGCCCATAGATGCGGAAGCCCTTGGCAACACCCACAGGGAAAATGCTCTACTGTACCGTCTGGACGGTATACTAATTCCGACATGAGCAAGCGGGACACAATCCTTAAAAGTGCGGAGACGCTGATTCGCAAAGAGGGCTCACAGCAGTTGACCCTCGACCGCGTTGCCGAGAAGGCCCAAGTCAGCAAGGGGGGATTGCTGTATCACTTTCCCTCCAAGGAAGAGCTGGTCGCCGGACTGGTGGCGCGGACCATCGAGTACTTCGATCGTGATCTCGCGACAGCCAAGGCAGAGCTTCCTGACAGACCTGGGCGCAACACGTTGGCCTTTGTTCTGGCATCGCTTGAAGGCCGGTGGGCGCAGGATGCGGGCCTCTCTCCAGAGCGTCTGGACGTTTTTGCCTCGGCGATTGCCGCGGCCTCTACGGATATGAAACTCGTGGAGCCCATGCGTGAGGCTTACGCGCGCTGGCAGGCTTTATTGGAGCACGATGGGATTGACCCTATTACTGCGACAATTGTGCGGCTGGCGGTGGATGGCCTTTGGTTCACCGAGATGTTCGGCTTTGACGACGCCATCTGTACCGGTGAGCGCCGCGCACAGATCATGACGCGACTGAAAGAGATGTGTTCCTCGGAACCGCAGCCGACATCCAAGCGTAAGAGCAGAAGAGGGAAGGCCTGATGAGAGAGCAGTTCGGCAGTGCCGTTCCAGCCATCGTAAGCGTCGGTAGTCTTGAATTAGACCAGCAGAACGAAGAGATCAGTCAGCAGAGCATCACCCAGCTGGAGCAGCAGTTGTCGTTGACGGCCGAGGCTCTGCTGCGGAAGCAGCATGCCGATGGCTACTGGTGCGGCGACCTCACAGCAGACTCCACACTGGCCTCAGATTATGTGTTGCTGCAGCTTTGGCTCTTTCCCCCGGAGGAGGGCGGTGCGTGGACTCCCCCGCGCGCCCAGCGTACAGCGAAGCTCGTCCGTTATCTGAAGGCCTGCCAGCTTGCCGACGGCGGATGGAATCTCTTCGCCCAGGGCGAAGCCGATGTGAACGCAACCGTGAAGGCCTATACCGCGCTCAAGATCATGGGTGAGGATGTGGACTCCCGGTGCATGCGCGCCGCTCGCGAGCGCATTTTGGAGCTTGGCGGGCTGCAGGCATGCAACAGCTACACCAAGATCAATCTGAGCCTCTTCGGTCTGTTCCCGCGTGAATTTGTTCCCACGGTGCCGGCGGAGATCATGATCGTGCCCGGCAGCTTTCTCTACGAGATGTCGTCGTGGACGCGCACCATCATCGTGCCGCTCTCCATTATTCAGGGGTTGGGGGCCCAGCGTACGGCTCCCTCCGGCATGACGTTGCAGGAGCTGATCTATCCCGGCTCGCCGATCACCATGCCGCGCAGGGATCTCACCTCCGAGCTCTTTCTTCACGCCGACAAGCTGCTCAAACACTGGGAACGCCGCGGTGTGCAGAAGATCCGCGGCCGCGCCATTGCAGCCGCCGAGCGCTGGATGCTGGAACATCTGCAGCACTCCGAAGGGCTGGGCGCCATCTATCCCTCGATGATGTACGCCATCATGGCCATGGATTCTCTCGGCTATGAGCGTGACCAGCCTGACATGATCGAGGCGATCCGCCACTTCGATGAGCTGTTGCTGGAGCGCGAGGACTCCATCGAGTTTCAGCCCTGCAAATCGCCGGTGTGGGATACCGCCATTGCTGCCTTTGCTCTTGGTGAGACCGGGGAGATCGACGCTACCGCAATGACGCGCGCCGCGGACTGGCTGCTGAGCAAAGAGGTGCGGCGTAAAGGCGACTGGTCGGCGAAGCGTCCGAACCTTCGTCCCAGCGGCTGGGCCTTCGAGTTCGCTAATGATTTCTATCCCGATATCGACGATACGGCGATGGTGCTGCTTGCGCTGCAGCATATCCGTGCCTCCAATCCTGAGCGCCAGGCGCGTGCGGAGCAACGCGCGATCGACTGGCTTCTCGGCATGCAATCGGCAGATGGAGGCTGGGCGGCTTTCGATGTTGATAATGACTGGCAACTGCTGAACAAGGTTCCCTTCGCCGATCACAACGCCATGCTCGACCCCACCTGCGCCGATATCACCGGCCGCGTGCTGGAGGCTTTGAGTAAGCGCGGTCTTGGGCCAAAGCATCCCACAATTGCTAGGGGAGTGCTGTATCTGCTCAGCTCACAGGAACCGAATGGAAGCTGGTACGGCCGCTGGGGAGTGAACTACGTCTACGGCACCTTCCTGGCGATGCGCGGTCTGATCGCCACCGGAGACCCCCGCGCGCACAGCGCAGTCGAAAAGGCCGCGCGGTGGCTGCTGTCAGTACAGAACGAAGATGGTGGCTGGGGTGAGAGCTGTGTCAGTTATGAGGTCGACCGCTTTGTCGCTGCACAGAGCACACCCACACAAACGGCATGGGCCCTGGTGGGCTTGATGGCTTGCGGTAAAACCCGCTCATCGCAGGTGCAGAAGGGCGTGCAATGGCTGCTTGCGAATCAGCGGGCCGACGGCGACTGGGATGAGGCACTGACGACGGGAACGGGTTTTCCCAATGTTTTCTATCTCAGCTATCACCTCTACCGGATGTACTTCCCGGCGTTAGCGCTGGCGACCTATCGCAGCGAGCTTACGCGCCCTGCTCTGAGTGTTCAGTTCTGATCTGAAGTAGCCAGATATTTTGAGTAGCCAGATATTTTGACGGGTGTATCGGTTTCCGATCTACAGATCTTTTTCGAAGAGATATGAGATCTTGGTGCGCCGGTAGCCGTCGCGCTCGTAGAAGGCATGTGCTCTCTCGCGTGTAGAACGCGAGGTCAGCATCATTGTCTTCAGGCCCTGCTGTCGGGCCCATTCTTCCGCGTGACGGCATAGCAGTGCGCCAACACCTTTGCCACGTGCACTCTCGCTGACTACCAGGCCATCGATGCGGGCTTTTGGTGTAACGTGAAGGTGCATTTCAGTGGAGAGATCGATGTAGCCGGCGATCTGTTCTCCATCGCAGGCGACAAAGACGGCGCGTCCGGGCACTTTAGTCTGGCGCGCGATGCGTTCCGCGATCTCAGTGGGTGTAGTGGAATAGCCCAGCTCGCCTGTGAGCCTGGCTACCTCGGTTGCGTCGTCTTCGCTGACAGGTCGGATCGTGATCATGGCCGAGCCGTATGCTACTCGGCCTTCCATTTGATGTTGCAGCCAATCGAGAACTTTTGGTTCGGGTCAGGGCGCTTGCCTGCCAGTACCATATCGATCGCCGCGCGCAGGTCCTTGCCGGTTACCGGGAGATCGTTGCCGAAGTCCTTCCGCTGCGGCCGGCTGTCGTCCAGTTGACCGCGATAGACCAGCGTCTGGTCGGCATCGAAGAGGAAGAGATCGGGTGTGCAGGCTGCGTCATAGCTGCGGGCGACCTCCTGCGTCTCGTCATAGAGATACGGGAAGGTCCAGCCATTCCGGCTGACCTGCTCCTTCATGTGTTCGGGGCCGTCTTCGGGGTACTGGCTGACGTCATTGGCATTGATCGCCACGATGCCGATCTTACCTTGATAGTCCTTGCCGATGCGGCCCAGCTCCGCTTCGACATGTTTGACATAGGGGCAATGCGGACACACGAACATCACCAGCAGGCCCTTGGTATCCAAGGCAACATCATCGCGGCCCACGGCCTTGCCGGTGATTACGTCGGTAAGCTCAAACGGCGGGGCAACCGTGCCCAGCGCCACCATGGTGGACGGAGTTCGGGACATGCGGCGATTTTACGCCGTTTGCTGTGTCGGTTCCGCCAACAGCCAGCGCTCAATCGCAACGGCCGGCATGGGACGAGCGAAGTAGAAGCCCTGGCCCAGATGGCATCCCATCTCGAGCAGCATGTTCACGTGCTCCGCGGTCTCGATGCCTTCGGCAATTACTTGCAAGCGAAGCTTCTGGCCCAGAGCCACGACCGTTTTGGTAAGCGACAGGCTCTGCGATTCACGGTCCATGTCCGCGACCACGGTGCGATCGATCTTCACGCAGTCGAAGGGGAAGCGATGCAGGTAGCTCAGCGAAGAGTAGCCTGCGCCGAAGTCATCCAGATGAATGCGGAAGCCCGCATCCTTGAGCTGACGTAGCGCATTCAGGCCTGCAGCTTCCTCGTCCAGGGTGGCTTCCGTGACCTCAAGCTCGAGATCGTCTGCTTTCAGGTGATGACGCTCCACGGCGGCAAGCAGCTCATCGAGCAGCAGGGGATCGTTCAACTGCCGCCCCAGTAGGTTAATGGACACGCGCGTATGCGGTGTCGCAAGCCCGCTCGCCCGCCATGCGGCCAATTGCCGCAGGGCCTGATCGGCAACCCAGTAGCCTACCGTGCGGACCTCGTTGCTGCGCTCAGCCCAGGAGAGAAAGTCACCGGGCGAAATGGAGCCGACGATCGGGTTCTGCCAGCGCAACAGGGCCTCATATCCCACGACAACGCCGGTCGCGCCCTCGGTCGGCTTCATGTCGATCTTCGGTTGAAAATGAAGTGTCAACTCCCCGCGCTCCAGCGCCCGGGCAAGTCCACCCTTCATCGGGATATGCTCAGTATGGGGAGGATTTTCGTGTTTCATAACGTCCTTCATCGTAGGTCTCGCTAAAGGGCCCAGCAATGCAACTTTCCGGCTATTACCCTCTGGAAGCAGCTCGAAGTCCCATTTTTCAATAGGATGCAGGTACCTGCCAAGATCCGCCAAGCGGTGGAACAACAATTAGAAGGGTTTCCGCTCAAGCAGTTGCAGCAGGCGGCCGAAGTGCTCTCACAACGGTACCGCACGGAGGCACCGGCTGCCAGCGCTCATTTGAGTACTGATCTGGCTGC
>JAEKKE010000592.1 GCA_019510535.1 Acidobacteriota bacterium | reverse complement strand
AACGTAGTTCGTCGTGCCTTGCCAGCCTGCCTCCTGCAGCAGCTCGCCACTGGGCCCGTAGACGTAGCGGGTGCTGCCTTGGGGCGTGGTTTTCATCGTCCGCTGGTTGAAGGCATTGGCTGTGTAGCTGCTTGCGCTGTAGTTGACCGTGGTTTGGCTCATGCGGTTGAAGGGGTCATACGCGTAGCTGCGTGAGCCGTCCCAGCGGCTTTCACTCATGAGATTGCCGACCGCGTCGTAGCCGAAGTTGCGCCACTGGCCGCCGCTCACGGCCGTGAGGCGGTTGCTGTGGCTGTCGGGCATGGGTGAGCTAGCTGCCGTCGACGGTCTGGCATCACCCTGGGCTGATATAGGAAAAAATATACCACGCCATAAGAAGGACACCAATCAGGCAGCAAATCCCTGATGTCGCCAACTCCGAACGACGAGCGCCATTTGCAGCTCTCCAGCTCGCTGTGCCTAAACAACCTCGAAGAAGCGCGCCAAAAAACAATCCGACGCCGCCGACTGCCAAACCAATTCCTACGCCACTTATATACGGCGAAGCAATTTTCAAGTACGTCGGAGCCATCCACTCAGGAGCAACCATTTCACCAATGGCAGCGCCGTACCAACAGATACGCCCAACGCAAGCGCGCTAGCCAAAAAGAACAGTTGCGAAGTAGTAATCTGCAACGACCGCCCTTGTAAGGTTATTGGCTTGGGCATGTGCAATCCTTCTTGCCAGCTTGAAATCCGAGGGTTGCTCCTGCCAAAGCCAACCCAGCTCCCGCGAAGCTCCCTCCCGCCCCGGCCACTGCAACGCCAATGACACCCTTTATCGCAAATGGGCCATATGCCGCAGCACCATTACTAAACTTCTCGAAATTCCTGGCAACCTCCTGGGAGGGGTCCAGTTTTCAGAATTAGCTGCACGAGCATCGAATTTCGCATCAGTCTTGCATTGCGCCTGCGCATATTGCTTGCCCGCTTTATAGCCCTGATATATGGCCCAAGCTGTACCTCCGAGCGTAAACAATGCCCCTACGAGTCCCACTCGTCCATCTGGCTCCCTCATTTGGTGGCCGCTTTGTAGTCGCGAACGCTACCTCAAGCCACTACCAACCTTAGTGGTTCGTGGTGGTGCAGATACGAGGAATTCATCTCCGGGTCGAAGGAAGATCAGTTCTCCTTGTAAACCCTCACCCAATCCACCTTCATCTGCGCCGGGAACACGGTCGTCGCATCCGGCGAGCCGGGCCAGTCGCCGCCAATGGCCAGGTTGAGGATGATGAAGAAGGGCTTCTCGAACACCCAGGGCGCGCCGGCCGGCAGCGAGGCGGGCGTGAGGCGGTGGTATTCGACGCCGTCGACCTGCCAGATGACCTCGTTGGGGCGCTTGATCAGCGTGTAGGTGTGGAAGTCATCGGCCACCGGCGCGCTGAACTGGTAGGGCTTGCCGATGCCCTGGGCGCCGGAGTAGCCGGTGCCGTGCGCCGTGCCGTAGGTGGTGTTCGGCGTCTTGCCGATGTATTCCATGACGTCCAGCTCGCCGGACGCCGGCCACGTGCCGGTCTGGCCCAGGCTCCAGAACGCCGGCCAGATGCCGGCACCCGCGGGCAGCTTCATGCGCGCTTCGACCTTGCCGTAGGTGAAGTTGATCTTGCCGCTGGTGTGGATGCGTGCCGACGT
>JAEKKE010000042.1 GCA_019510535.1 Acidobacteriota bacterium | reverse complement strand
CATGACCGGCCGCGCGAATTCGGCGACGGCCTCGCGCAGGATGAAGATGCTTTCAGCCTCCAACGCGCGCAGATGGTCCATCTTGCGCGGCGTCAGAAGCTCGGCGACGGACGATGCAGCGTCAGTGGGTAGAAGGGTAGTCATAGACTCCGGTGCTTCCAGAAAAGATGATTTGGGATGAGGGAACGATGCGCGAGCGCGGATGAAGGGGCGCTTAGAGGAGACAACAACAGCGGTCGGTGAGGACGCGGCGCATCACGTATTTATTCTAACAAAAAAGGGCGGGGCAACCGGCACGCTGCGCTATGCCGCCTGCTCACAAGGCTCGTATTGACAGTCGCTTAGAGATTCCTGTCGGCCGTTGCCCAGTTTGATGTTTGAGCCTGTGGTGCAGGTGATCGACTGACCGACGGTGGTGTCAACCGCAGTTCCGCCGAAGGTTCAGAGCATTCTCCCTGTTGCAGGCTATCCCGGAAGGGTTACCGATTCGTCCATTGCAGACGCTGGCTTTCGCGTGCGCGATTACACACGTATTTCTCTGTGCAGTTACAACAAATGGGTTGTTGGATGAGGAGGAATCAGTCCGGAAAAGGCTGCCGCAACACCATATGGCGGGGGGCCGCTCGTCCCCCACGAACGGCCACACACCACCCACTCAGGAGGTTCTCAGAGGTCCCCGAAAATCCCCCTGCAGGTGAAAGACGAGGGGCGGCAAAACAGGATTACAACGCCGCCGCCGAATTTTTGGGTGCGATGTTTTTGTTTGTCATTTCGGAGCGAAGCGAAGAAATCTGCTTCTTACATTTTCTTTGACGGGTGCCACACCCTCGCAACGCTAGGGTGGGCGGACACACCCAAAAATCCTGACACAAAATGTAAAACCAATGTGTCGATACGCCCTAAACAGCCATCTCCCGCCGCGAAGCGAACTCCTTCACCACTACGGGAGCCAGACGTGACGTGCGCGCCGTGGCAGCCAGTCTGCGGCTGGACATCAGCACTACCTTGCGGAAGATCTTCATTGCCGGTGAAAGATTGCTCTCCAGAAATGCGAGCCCGAGTGTCACCGGAGGAAGTTCTTCTTCGATCGGAAGCATCGTGACTCCGGGTACCACGCAGGTGCGGATACCTTCGGTCGTAATGGCGATCCCTTCGCCAGCGGATGCATAGGCGAATTGCACTGAACAGGACTGCGGACTTTCTGTGAACTTCGGTGTGATACCGAATGGGGCCAGCATGCTATGCAGCGCCGGCTGATGGAAGCGGCAATCTTTCAGCCGTGAGGCGATGATTGGTGTTGAGCGGAAGACCTGCACGCTGATCGAGCTCTGGCGCGCCAACTGACTCTCTGAGCTGACCGCAGCCATCATCTTCTCCTGCCGTAGCGGGTCAAAATGGATGCCTTCAATCGGCAGCGCCGGCATCATCAGCAGGGCGTCGACCTTGCCTTCCGGCAGGGCGGCCATCTGTTGCTCGGTGGTCATCTCACAGACTTCGAGCTCAAAGGTCGGATATTCGTCCGCGAGCATGCGGATCACATTCGGCAGCAGGACGAACTGGCCGACCGGGCCACAGGCGATGGTCAGCCGCAGGCGCGAGTCCAGAGACTGCAGGCAGTCACGGGCGGAATCCACCGTGTCCAGGATCGATTTGGCGTATTCGCGGAAGGCCGCACCGGCCTCGGTCAGGCGCACGTGCTGCCGTGTCCGCTCGAACAGCCTCACGCCGAGTGCGTGCTCCAAACCTTTGATCTGAAAGGTCAGAGTTGGCTGGCTGATGTAGAGCGAACGCGCGGTCTTACCGTAGTTCAACACTTCGGCCAGGGTGAGAAAACACTGCAACTGCCGGATACGAAAGTCCAAAACCCTCTTCTCCCAGTCCAGATTTCTGCTTAGGTTGTCGTGCTTGTGGTCGCGTTGAGTCTTAGTTTTGCCTCGTATTTCCCACTTGTCAATAAGAGATGAATTCTTCTTTTATCAATCACGGCTGAAAATCTTTCGATTAGACAAGCTGCCGATCCGCTTTTACGCTGCTCTCACACACGATCGAAAATGCGCTGTTCCCGGGGGTGGATCTCCGTTCGTCCCCTTTGCACTTGTCCGGCGGATCAGCCTCCTGAGTCACCGCCACCCAGCAGTACAGGCACATAAAGAACCACATATAAGGCCCGGCTCGACGATTTCCCGTTATCGATATCGCCGCAGAGGCCTGTCTATCTGAATTTGTTTTTGTGAGGTCACTTGGCATGAAGATATTCCTTCGCTCCCTGCTTCTTCTTGTTGCACTCTCCGTGGTCACCGTAGTCGGCCGTGCGCAGCAGACTGGCTTCACCGGAAAGATCACCGACACACAAGGGGCGGCGATCTCCGGCGCCACCGTCGAGGTTGTTCGCGTCGGTGGTGCTGCGTTCCACGCCACGACCAACGCAGAGGGTATCTACCTGATCCCGTCACTGGTCGCCGCTGACTACGAGATCACCGCCTCCTCCTCCGGCTTTACGCCGGTGAAGAAGCCGGTTACGCTGCTTGTCGGCCAGCTTGTGACGCTCGATCTGCAGCTTCCCATCGCATCCACGACAACCTCGATCGTTGTCGAGGCCGAGTCGCTCGCCATCGATACGACCTCCTCGGTTGTGGCTGGCAACGTAACGCCGCAGGAAGTTCAAGGTGTACCGATCAACGGCCGCAACTACATGTCCCTGGCGACGCTGGTCCCAGGCATCAAGATCAATGCCGTCACCTCGGATGTTCCGGTCGGCTCCGCATCGGAATCTGGCAAGTTCATGATCACGATGGACGGTCTGCAGGTCTCGCAGGACACTGCCGGCGCTGCTTTTGGTCAGCCGCGCTTCTCCCAGGATGCGATCTCACAGTTCCAGATCATCACGAACCGCTTCGATGCAACACTGGGCCGCTCGGCGGGCGTTTACGTCAACTCGCAGTCGAAGTCCGGATCGAATTCCTATCACGGCGGCCTTTTCGGCTACTTCCGCAACGACTCCCTGAATGCACCTGATCCGGTGGCCAAGAAAGTGCTGCCCTTCAGCGATCAGCAGTTCGGTGGCACTATGGGCGGACCCATCAAGAAAGACAAGCTCTGGTTCTTCGGCTCCTATGAGGGCGAGCGCAAGCCCGATACCGCCACTACCACCAACCTGGTCACCAACGCGGCCTTCTCGCATCCGAACACACTGCGCGTGAACGAGTACCTGGGCCGCGGCGACTATCAGATCAATGCGACCAACCGCATCTTCGTCCGCGGCGACGGCTTTACCTACAAGAGCGACTACCTGGGCGTAAGCGGCAACGCCGATCCTTCGCGCGCCTACCAGGGCACTCGTACCAGCTATGGCTTCGTTGCCGACTGGAACTCGAATATCACTCCTAACCTGGTGAACGATCTGCATGGCGGGTATCACCACTTCGGCTGGCAGAACCTGCCCTACACCCAGTCGATGGAGATCATCTTCTCCAACATCACCGTCGGCGGGCCCTATAACTATCCGCAAATCTTCGCCCAGAACAACCAGGACTACCGCGATGACCTTTTCTGGCTGAAAGGCAAGCACTCAGTCAAGTTCGGCGCTGAGTACATCTACACCGGTCACGGCGGTTACTTTCAGCAGAATGTGCGCGGACGCATCAATCCCTGCAGCGCTTCCATCACGGCAGCGCAGTACAACACCATGTTCCCCAACGGCGCCTCGGACGCGTCGAGTTGGAACTACACCGCGATCAACTCAGTCTGCGGCGGCGCCTCAACCTTCATCAAAGGCTTCGGTGACTTCACCGTCGATGTGCCTCGCTCGATCTACGGTTTCTGGTTTCAGGATGACTGGAAGATTCTTCCGCGCCTGACGGTCAACCTCGGTATCCGCTACGACAACGACTTCGGCGCCTTCACTGGTGGGCCGAAGCTCAGCAATGGTCTGCTGGTACCGCAGGGCAACGACAACAACAACTTCGCTCCGCGTATCGGCTTTGCTTGGGATCCCATGGGCAACGGCAAGACCAATATTCGTGGCGGCGCAGGTCTCTACTTCGCTGATATCTCGGCGAACCAGATCATCGACCAACAAATCTTCAATGGTGTCTCCACCATCCAGGCTTCGGTGAGCGGTACGGCCGCAAGCCCCATCAACTTCTCCGATCCGTTCAAGGGCGGCAATCCGGCGGCGAATCCTGCAGCGTACTCGCAGGCAGTACAGCCGCTGGCCAAAGATTCTAAGGTGCCGTATGCGCTGCAGCTCTCTTTCGGCGTACAGCGTGAGTTGCCCTGGAGGACCGTCCTCAACGTGGACTTTGTCCATACCCGTGCCTACGACGACTGGATCCGCCTCAACGGCAACTTCCTGGTCGATCCGACGAACGCACAGCGCAACCTGAACCCGAACACGTCGCTAGCCTCCAGCACGACCCGCGTCTGCGGCAACGGTTCCGTAGCTCTGGATACCATCTCCAGCTACAGCAGCAGCACCCGCCAGGTCTGCAACCAGTCGTTCACCTCGGTCTCGCAGTTCTTCACGCCGGGCGGAGCAGGTTCTATCTATGACGCCCTGCAGATGGGTATCAAACACTCCACGATGGCTGGTTTTACTGGAGCTTTGGCCTATACCTGGGCGCGCACCAAGAACTCAACCGAAGGTCCCTTCTACTATCCCAACAAGCCCTTTGCCTCGGGCATCAAGGATGAGTGGGCGAACGGTACGGACGATCAGCGCCACTCGCTCACGCTGAACGGTGAGTACAAGTGGAAGTACGGTCTCTCACTCTCCTCGCTCTTCCGTTTCGGTTCGGGTTTGGCCTTCGGAACAGCGACAGGTACGGCCTCGCCGAATGGCGGCACCCCGACCTTCAACCGCACCGTGGCTGCCGGCACGACGCCGATCCAGGCGGGCTCGACCTGCAGCACTTCGCCCTGCCTCCAGGTGTACGCTCCGATGTCGAAGTTCTACTATGACTCGAGCTACGGTTACTGGGTGATGTCCCGTAACGCCTTCCGCGGCCGCGCTTACGAGCGTATCGACAGCCGTCTACAGGAGGCCTTCCCCATCGGTGAAAAGGTAAAGGCGATCGTCGCCGTGGAGGTCTTCAACCTCTTCAATCACTTCAACCCCTACAGCTACAACACCAATGCCAACTCCCCGGCTTATGGCACGCCTACGGCGGCCGGCGGCAGCGGATATCTGGAGTTCGCTCCGCGTCAGCTTCAGTTCATTGGTCGCATTAGCTTCTAAACTGTTTCCGCTTCACATAAATCCACGCAGTGCGTTCCCAATCGGACGCACTGCGTTCTTCCGTTGAAGGAGCTTTCAAGGTTCATGCGTCTCTCCGCTCTCGCCTCCGCTGCTCTGCTTCTCTCGGTACCGGCATTCTCCCAGGCTACGAAACCCGTCCCTGGAAAGCCCACTGCCTCTACATCGAAGACCAGGATCATCACCATCCATGAAGGCACCAACATGGCCTCGACCGTCTCGCCCGACGGCAAGACGGTCATCCTCGATCTGCAGGGCATGCTCTTTTCTCTGGGCATTGAGGGAGGCAAGGCGAAGCAGCTGACGCAGCCTACAGATGAGGCAGCCTATCCGGGATTTGCGCCTGACGGCAAGACGGTGGTCTTCCAGTCGTATGCCGGCGGCACCTTCCACGTCTGGAAGATGAATGCGGATGGCACCGGTCTGAAGCAGGTTACCTCCGGCCACGGAGATGATCGTGAGCCCCGCATCTCTCCCGACGGCAAAACGATTACCTTTGCGTCCGATCGCGACTTCAAGGGCTCCTACGATATCTGGACCGTCGGCATCGACGGCGGCGAACCGAAGCAGATCACCAGCGGAACGAACGATGAGTACGAACCCGCATGGACGCCCGACGGCAAGATCGTCTACGTCTCCGCGATTGATGAAGAGATGATTCCCGGCCTGCGCGTTGCCACCGGCCGCCAGGTCATTCAGATCGATCCTGTCGCGCTGACAAAGAAGACGCTGGTCGAGGTGAAGACAGGCCGCATCGACTCGCCCTCGGTCTCGTCCGACGGCAAGCTGGCGTATGTCTACTTCTCCGGTGCGGGACAGACGCTCTTCCCGTCAAAGCTGATCGTCGATGGCAAGCCCATCTCCAGCAAGTACGACGACGCGTTTCCATTTGAGGCAGCGTGGATCTCGCCGACGTCGCTGCTGTACACCACCAACGGCAAACTGGTGAAGGCTGACCTCTCCGCAAAGACAGAGACGGAGATTCCATTCACGGCCGATATCAAGTCCATCCGCCCCATCTTCAAGTCGAAGGACTATCGCTTTGACTCCAAGCTGCCTCGCCAGGCGCTCGGCCTCTACGGTCCGGCGCTCTCGCCGGATGGCAGGCAGGTCGCGTTTGTCGCACTGAACCAGCTTTATCTGCTGACGATCGGCAATCCTGTGCCCAGGGCCCTGACTAACGACAGCTTCTACAAGCAGGGACCAATGTGGTCGGCTGATGGGAAGTGGATCGCGTATGTCTCGGATAAGGATGGCGTGGAGAACGTCTACCTGTTCGATCCGAAGACCGGCGAGGAGAAGCATCCTTCGCCTTCGAAGACCAC
>JAEKKE010000591.1:922-2596 GCA_019510535.1 Acidobacteriota bacterium | reverse complement strand
GATCGTCTTAAAACTTCATCGCAATCGCGCCACCGCGCGGGTTAGGCGGCCAGAGGTTACGCACGATGGCGCCCGCCTCGCCATCCGAGCCCTTCGATTTGATCGGCTCGTACCGCAGGAAGCGTGTGGTGTATCCGCTTCTGCCGCGTGCGCTGGAGCGCAGCACCTCCGCAGCGGGAATCGCTGCGCGAATCAGCAACCCATCGACCTTCTGAGAGATCGACTCGATACGCCCACGGCGCGCGTGAATGTCTTCCATCACTGACGACATAAAGGGTGTGGGTAAATCGATGGTCGCTTCCACCATCGGCTCCAGCACGACAGGCTTGGCGTGTTTCGCTGCCTCACGAAAGGCCATGGCGCCGGCGATCCTGAGGCTCATCTCGTGGCGGCCAACCTCATCGCAATCGCTTGTGAGCAGTGTGACCTTCAGATCAACGAGTTCGCTGCCCTGCAGAATGCCGTCCTGTGCTGCCTGCCGCACACCGGCCTCAATCGCCTGAACGGACTGCCTGGCAATCGCCGCATTGTCCAGGTCATAAAGAAACTGCAACCCGCTCCCCTGCTGACCAGGCTCTACCCGAAGCCGGCAGTAACCATAGTTCCGTGCGCCGCCGGTCTCGCGGAGATACGAGTGTTCTGCTTCGGCAGAGCTAAGAACTGTCTCCAGGTAGTTAACCTTCAGATCACCCGGCTCGGCCAACTCTCGCTGAATGACCTTCAAGCGAAGCTCCAGGAGCTGCAATTCGTCCTCTCCACTGACGAAGAGTCTGTCGTGGTCGATGTGAACTTCGGCCCTTAATCTGGGGTTTTCCTGGACCAGATCTTCCAGTTTTTGCCGGACGGAGGCTCGCTCCTCCAACGGGATGGAATAGAACGCAAACGAGAGAATGCGATGAACGGCTCTGCCTGGCCTGGTCATGGGCGTGCTCCTTCTCAACAAAAACGCGAAAGCCCAATCAAACGATGCCAACTATTGAGCCATAGGTGAGAGGCGAAAGCAACTGAAAGTTACCTCATTCCATAATTCTGCCCAGCATCAATAAGGGGTCAGGGATAGATCCGCGCAATTCGGGACTGCAGCGGATCAAGATATCGCGCCCGCGATCCCTCACCGAAGGTGATCGCTGCCGCCGCGCCTGAATAAGCTCTTCCACCGGCGTGGCCTGACCTTCGGAAACTCAATACATGAACGTACGGGCATGGACAGAACCTCCTCTGGCTCAAATTGCGAGGAAGTCACTAAAAGAGGCGTAAAGGCCAAACGCCGTAAGCGCTTACGGCGTTCTTATACTTTTTCCTCTGTCATTCGTTTGCTCTCGGCGAGAATCATTTGCTGCCGACGCTGTGACTGTCCGAGGCAAGCGTCTTCTCGATGGCCTTCTCGACCAAAGGCTCCATCAACACATAGCCTTCAGCCGTAGGATGAAGACCGTCTTTCGTAATCTCCGCACGCAGACGATCTTTCCCATCGGAGACAGCGTTGTAGAAATCCACATATTCATAGCCGCGCTGTTTCGCTTGATCCTTCAGCCAACCATTCAGTTGCAGGATCTGGTCCGGAGGCCTGGTCTCAGTACGCTTTTGGTAGACATCGTTTACGGGCAAGATTGAGCAGACGACCACGGGAATCTTATTGGTCTGCGCCAACTCGAAGATGCTGACGAAACTGCC
>JAEKKE010000591.1:0-880 GCA_019510535.1 Acidobacteriota bacterium | reverse complement strand
AGATCATTGGTTCCGGCAAAGATCACCATCGCCGCAGGCTTCAGCGCGATCACATCAGGGCGCATGCGGATCAGCATCTGTGGCACATTCTGCCCGCCGATACCGCGGTTGATCGGAATGAACTTATCGTGATCGTGGTGAAAGTAGCTGCTGACCTTCTCCCCACCCCAGTTGTGTGTGATGGAGTCGCCCAAGAAGACGACGCGCGGTTTCGCATCATTACGCTGCATAACCCTGACATCATCTTCCGCGTACCAGGATATGGCCGCCCAGTCCGGGAGGCGTTGCTTCAACCGCTGGACATCTGCGGCGACGCGTTGCACCTCCTGCTCCATACGCTGCACTTCGTTCACTCCGGTTGCCGTGGGAGGCGCATCGTCAGCGACAGGCGCGGGCACAGTCTGTCCACAGGCAAACGAGGCCGCAAGTCCCAGCAGGAGGAGAGTGAGAGTACGCATGAAGTTATCTTTCAGTTAAAGCACTTGTTACTGGGTATCGCGGCTTTTTCATTACGGAAAACGCCCGTAGATGCGGAAGCCCTACTCTACACCTACGGGGAAAATGCTCTAGCGTTACCACGCTATGGTTCCGGTGTGACGTTGTCAACGGCGCCCATGTCCGGCCACAGATTCGATCCACCCAGCGGAGCTATCGCATACCATCAGCTTCGGCTCCCGAACTATTGCCAGGGCGTATCGGCAAATTCGCCTTGACTGCGGAGTTATAGAGCGGGCCTTCAGCCTTTGTTTTTCTATGGGCAGTAGACCTGGGGCGTTGCCCCAGGCTGATATAGAGCGCGCCTTCAGCGCTTGACCACCTAGCAGTGCAGCCGCAGTCCTCACGGCTCCCACCAATTCGAGCTACGCTCGAATGTCCCACA
>JAEKKE010000041.1 GCA_019510535.1 Acidobacteriota bacterium | reverse complement strand
ATTGAGCCCTCGAGCATCCTATTGCCTGCAGGAGCTTAGAGTGCAGGCATTTTCCGTGGAGGACTGGAAGGCATTTCCTCTGCCCCGGTGGCTTGCTTTCGCATATCCTCTGCTTCGGGCGCCATTCTGGATCATTCGCCGCTTTGCGTTGCGATAAACCGTCGATCCCCAAAAACGACCGCATTGATATCGCTTGCATCCAATACGTGATGTGCTGCCTGTAAACAGGCAGCAGCTCGTGGAGGATTTCTCTTGCCCCGCAGCTGTCTCCGTTTTGTCCTGTTTCTTTTGCTATTCTGCCTCGCGAACTCATTCCACACGTTCGCGCAAGCGCCCGCTGCTGTTGCGAAAGAAGATGAGGGCAAAGACAACGACACTCTCATCCGTCAGGAACAGATACACAATCCCATCCTGTGGCACGAACCTGGAGATATCAGATCACTCGACCTCTTCTACGGTCAGGGAGGAAGGAAAGCGCAACCTGTTGCACCATTCAGCTTTGAAAAAGAGGTGCGCTCGCAGAGCACACCAAAGTTTGATGCTCGTGATACGGCCGGGAAAAGGTGGCGTGTCAAGCTCGGACACGAAGCCCGGCCCGAGGTGGTATCGTCGCGCCTGTTATGGGCGGTTGGATATTTCGCCAGCGATGACTATGTGCTTCCTTCAGCGGAGATCTCCGGCATACACATGCATCGAGGCAAGAAATACGTCAAAGGAGAACGAATCACCGACGCGCGCTTTGCCCGCAAACCTTCAGGCCAGAAGAAGGTTTACACGTGGCGCTGGAAAGAGAATCCATTTACCGGCACGCGCGAACTGAATGGCCTGCGTGTGATGATGGCACTGCTAAATAGTTGGGACCTGAAAGACGAGAACAACGCAATCTTCTATGACAAGAATAATGACCGGCAAATCTTCCTCGTAAGTGATATAGGAACCACCTTCGGCCGGACCGGCTTGCACTTTACGAACGGACCATCGAAAGACAACGTGAAAGCCTACGTCAATTCGAAATTCATCCTGCGCACGACAGAAACTACTGTTGATTTCGCGACTCCATCGCGGACGCCAAGCCTCCTTTTAGAGACACTGGGCTTTGGGATCAAACAATATCTCCGTCGCAACAATATGGTATGGATCGGGCGCGGTGTCCCTCGTAAGGATGCTCACTGGGTGGGTGCCCTGCTCGGCCAACTCAGTCACCGGCAACTTGTAGATGCATTCCGCGCCGGAAATTATCCGCCCGAGGATATCGATCAGTTCGTGAGAGTTCTCGAGCAGCGTATCGCAGAACTGAAAGCACTGTAGAAGCCAGCCGCGTTTGCGTCCGATATGATGAACGCATCGCACCATTGACCTTTCTCTCAAGAGGTACCGCCGCCCGCATGCGAGCTGCGCTCGAACGCTACTTTCAGTTTCATGATCTGGGGACCGACTGGCGCACGGAGATTCTGGCCGGTGTGACGACCTTCGTCACCATGGCCTATATCATCTTCGTGAACCCGTCGATTCTGTCGCAGACCGGCATGCCTATTGCGGCGGTGACCATCGCCACCTGCCTCTGCGCGTCCTTTGGTTCCATCCTGATGGGGGCACTGGCCCGCTATCCACTGGCGCTGGCGCCCGGCATGGGGCTGAATGCCTATTTCACCTATACCGTCTGTCTGAAGATGCATGTGCCATGGCAGACTGCCCTTGGCGCCGTCTTTCTCTCCGGCATCATCTTCCTTCTGCTCACACTTGGCGGCATCCGCCAGTTGCTCATCTCCGCGATTCCCCGCGAGCTGCACGCAGCCGTCGCTGGAGGGATCGGTCTGTTTATCGCTTTTATCGGGCTGCGTAATGCCGGCATTATCGTCAGCGATCCTGCAACAGCAGTCACGCTCGGCAATCTGCGCTCTCCGCAGACAGCACTCTCGCTCTTCGGCCTGATTCTGATTGCGGTGTTGCAGGTACTGCGCGTACGCGCCTCGATCCTCATCGGCATCGCCGGAACCATGCTCACCGGCTACATCTTCCATCAGGTGCACTGGCAACCGGGTCACGCAAGCCTCTCCGCTATTCGTCAGACGGCCCTTCATCTCGATATTCCCGGAGCACTGAAGCTCAGCGGCGTCGAAATCGTCTTCGTGTTTCTGTTCGTCGACCTCTTCGACAACATCGGCACCCTGCTTGCCGTTACGCAGAAGACAGGTCTGATTCCTGCTTCTGGTGTGATTCCGCGAGTGCAACGTATCTTCTTCGCTGATGCCATCTCCACCGTGGCGGGTTCACTGGCCGGAACCTCCACCGTCTGCTCCTACATCGAATCCAGCGCGGGTGTCGCCGCCGGAGGGCGTACCGGTATCACTGCGATTACGACTGGCCTGCTGTTTTTCGCATCCATCTTCGTCGCTCCACTAGTCGGGGCAATTCCGGTTTCCGCGACCTCTCCGGCGCTCATCATCGTCGGGGCGCTCATGCTCGGCAGCATCGGGGAGCTCGACTGGCATGATCCGCTGGTCGCAATTCCCGCTTTTCTCACACTCATTACCATCCCGCTAACCTATTCCATCGCCACCGGCCTTGGGTTCGGCGTCATTGCCTTTGCCGCACTACGATTGTTTAGCGGTCGCGCGAAGAAGTCGGATTGGTTACTTTACCTCCTGGCAACCGTCTTTCTGATCAGGTTTATTTATCTCGCCGCGGGTTGAGATGTTGACAAGCGGTCTATACTGACCATAATCATGCGCTTAACCTCCCATCGAGCAGCATCGAATGCCGCGAAACCCGCCTTACGGGTTTCATGGGCCTTCGCATTGCTTTGTCTTGTTGTGATTGTGGCGGTATTTGCATGGGGAACGGCTTATAAGATTTCGCTTTACCGCACGCTTGACGGTCCCACATTTCCGCATGTGAAGATGGGCACCACCTCCGACGGCCCGATGAAACGGGCTATTGGCACGGCTGTTCTTGCTCTTGCTGTTCTTCCCTGCCTGGCAGCGCTGAAACCTCCCAGACAGATGCAGCGCGTGGCCCGTAGTTGGATTACTCCACCGCGTCCGGCTACGATCGCGAAACAGCCTCAGCTTTTCCTTCGACCTCCTCCTCGCGTCCGCTAGCTCATCCTCGCTCATGCTTTATGAGCGTTTCCATGGCTGCGATGCCTCGGCGTCGCCTTCACTGGAGAAGCTAGATGGATCAGCATCATACCCCCTGTCCAACAGGTCGCATCGTCGCACTCACGGAACTGTTTCTTAACCGCCGCTCACTTTTAAAGGGCATCGCCCATTCGATTCTGAGGAACGAAGCAGACGCTGAAGACGCGCTGCAGGAGGCCTACTACAAGGCCATGAACCGCATCGAGCAGTTGGCCGATGAGCACGCACTGCTCGGCTGGCTCTGCATGATCGTCCGTAACCACTCCCTGCAGATGCTGCGCAGCCGCAGGGTTCGCCAGGCCGGCTCGATCGACACCGAGCCGGAGATGCGTTTTGCCGTCGAATCGCTTACCACCACAGAGGATGAGTCTCCGGAACACATCTGTATTGAACGCGAGATGTTCCAGCGCACCATGGCTCGGCTCGACCTTCTGCCGGCCAATATGAAGGCGACCGTCACGATGCACTATCTCTCGGAGATGAGTCTGAGCGAGATCGCGGAGCGCCAGGGACATACCATCCCGGCACTCAAGAGCTATCTCTACCGGGGCCGGAAAATACTTCGGGGAGGGCCACTGCCCTCCCCGCGTGAAGAAACCGTCTGCGCCTGACGCTTTACTTGGACGGTGTTCCTGCCGGAACGCCGTCCTGAACCGCCTGAAACGCGACGATCTGTTTCAGGACTTCATACGGAACATTCCCGAGGGGAACCAGATGTCCATTGATTGAGATCATTGGCGTCTGGTCGACTCCGGAATCTTCCGCCAGCTTAATCTGAGCATCCACCTTCGCCTTCGTCGCCGGCGTTGACGCACAGGAAGCGGTCGCCGCAGGATCCTGCCCGGCGGCGGTTGCCGCAGCCGCCAGGGTCTGGTCGCCGGCCTCAGGGGTCAGAGCCTCCTGCTTTGAGAAGACCTCATGCAGGAAGGTAAAGAAAGCATCATTGCTCTTCTGGGCCACGCAGACTCCATAAGAAGCTGCTTTATAGGCGTACGGATGAATCTCCGTGAGGGGATAGTTCTGAAACACGACTCGCGCGTTCGGGAAATCCGTCACCAGTTGATCGAAGATCTTCTCGGACTCCTTGCAGTGCGGACACTGCATGTCGGCAAACTCGACCAGTAAGAGGTCCTTCCCTGCCGCGCCCTTCGCTGGTCCGTCAGCCCTCTGCTGCAGCGTTGACCGCAACGCCGCAAACGGCTTTTCGCCGAATGGCATGACCTGATCGCCGGCCAGAGCGAACTTGCCATCAGGCGTTGTCAGGAACTGCAAGGACTGCGGCTGCTGATTCGTCTGCCCCTTCTGCGCAATGAAGACCACAACGCGGCTTATGCCAGGCGCCATGGTCTTTTGGATTGCCATGACACGCCAGATACGATTTACGTCATAACCCCACTGCGCCTTCAAAAACGCATTCACAGTCGCAACCGTTGGCGTCTCAGCGGTAAAGAACCTTGGATTGGGCTGCGGCAACGGATCAGCCTGTGCCGCGGAAGGAGCGCCCGCAGTCTGCGCCATGGCTACGCCGCCAGTAAGCGCCGCCGCGAGAACGAAACCAAGCATTTTCTTATTCAATGAGTGACCTTTCTAAACTTGAACCTTTACTGCAATGGGGAACCTGCGTCCGTTGCCGAAAGATTTGCGCGTCACCTTCAGCACCGGCGCGGCCTGTTGCCGCTTGTATTCACTGCGCTCGACTAATCGTAAGACCTGTTCCACCAAAGAACGGTCAACGCCCTGTGTCTTTGCTATCTGCTCAGCGCTTTCGTAGCGCTCCACATAGGCTTCAAGGATCGGATCGAGAATATCGTACGGCGGCAGCGAGTCCGTATCCAGTTGCCCCGGCCGCAATTCCGCTGACGGTGGTTTCTCAATCGTTGCCACAGGAATGATCTCGCGCTCGCGATTGACGTAGCGGCTCAACGCATAGACGCTTGTCTTGGCTACATCCCCTATCACCGCCAGACCGCCGACCATATCACCGTACAGCGTGCAGTAGCCGACCGCCATCTCGCTCTTATTGCCGGTTGTCAGCACCAGCGCGCCCAACTTATTCGATAGCGCCATCAGCAGCGTTCCACGGATGCGTGGCTGAATGTTCTCCTCGGCAAGTCCGAACGACGTTCCCTGGAAGAGCGGATGCAGCACCTGGGTGAACTGGTCGTAGATCTCGCGGATGGCCAGGAGCTCGAAGCGAATCCCCAGGTTCTGAGCCAGAGCTCGTGCATCCTCCACCGAGTGAGATGACGAGAACTCGCTGGGCATGCCAATGCCGATCACGTTGTCCGCTCCAAAGGCTTCCGTAGCGATTGCTGCAACCAGCGCCGAATCGATCCCTCCGCTGAGGCCGACCAGGACCTTTGAAAATCCGCATTTGCGCACGTAGTCGCGCGTGCCCATCACCAGCGCCTGCCAGGCTCCAGCCACCTCATCGTCCTGAACGACGGGAACACAGGGCGTACTGCGGTCGGCGGTATCGAAGAGCACCAGGTCTTCTTCGAACGATTTCGCCCGGGCGATCACACAACCTTCCGAATCGAATGCGATCGAAGTCCCGTCGAACAGAAGGCTGTCATTACCGCCGACCTGATTGCACATGGCAACCACCGCATGGTGACGGCGCGCCAGTGCAGCCAGCATCTCGCTGCGCACCTGCCGCTTCTCTTTCCAATAGGGAGATGCTGAGATGTTCAGAATGATGCGTGATGCATCGCTCTGCTGCGGCCATTTCTTCATCAGATCTTCGACGGGATCTACCGGATAAAACCGGCGCGGCCAGTAAAGCTTGTCATTCCACGCGTCCTCGCAGATGGTGATAGCGATCGGCTGGCCCTTCAACGTGACGATGGTCTGCTGCTGCGCCGGCTCGAAGTAGCGCTGCTCATCGAAGACGTCATAGAACGGCAGCAGCATCTTCTGCTGCAGAAAGCTCACACGCCCTTCGGTTAACAACGCCGCAACATTGCGCACGTGCTTGCCCGTAATCACTCCGGACGGCAGCGCTACGCCACACAGAACAGAGGTATAGGCGGTCTGTTCCGCTATCTTTGCCAGGGTTTCACTCGCGCGAGCGATAAAGACGTCTTTTTCCAGGAAGTCAGCAGGCAGGTAGCCGCAGACTGCAAGCTCCGGAAAGACGGTCAGGTCAGCCCCGGCGTCGACAGCTCGCCGGGTGAAGTCCAGAATTTTCTTGAGGTTGCCGGAGAAGTCCCCGATCGTAGGGTTGATCTGCGCCAGAGCAATCTTCACATATCCAGTGTACCGCCGACCTGAGCTAGAAGTGTGTGTCCTGCGACGCGTCCTAGGTCCCGGTGCCGGTGAAGACGACACTGATGGTGCGAATCAGGATCTTGAGATCCAGACCAAAGGTCCAGTTCTCTACGTATGCCGTATCGAGGGAGATGTAGTTATCGAACGACGGATCCTGACGCGCTTCCACCTGCCAAAGCCC
>JAEKKE010000161.1 GCA_019510535.1 Acidobacteriota bacterium | reverse complement strand
GAATGCGACCATGAAGTGATCGATCAATTTTTATGACCGGGAGAGATGTTTCAATGCGGTTTTGGCGTATTTGGTTGGTGGGTGTGGCATTGTTGCTGGGCGGAGGCGCAGCAGACACAGAGGCTCAGGAAGCACGGAACGAAAGCGAAGAGACAAAGGCGTTGCGTGCAGAGATGGCTGCTATGCGTAAGGAGCTGCAAGCACAGATCGACCTGCTGAAAACACAGTTGGCGATGAGTCGTGGTGCGCAGCCGGTTTCTGTTGCGGCTCCCACTCCGGCTGCAGATGCAGCTCCTGCGCTGCCTGTCGCAAAGGCCGCTCCGGAAGCGGCTCCTGTCGCAGTGGCGGAGTCATCCAGCGTCGCTGCGGTAACGCCTGTCCCGGTCAAGCCGGTGGGCGCGATTGTTGCCGCCGTGAAGCCCCCGGCGGTCGCCGATGGCCCATCGAGCTTCCGCTTCAAGGGGGTCTCTTTGACGCCCGGCGGCTTCCTCAGCCTGGATACGATCTATCGCTCGAAGTCGATGGCCGCTGAAGTGAACACCATCTTGAGCCAGTTGCCGTATGCCGGTTCAGGCATGGCTCATGTGAGCGAGTGGTATGGCAGCGGTCGTCAGTCGCGCTTTAGTCTGTTGGCCGAAGGGAAGACCGGCTTCGGAAAGCTTACCGGCTTTTTCGAAACCGACTTTGTTGCCGCAGGAGCGACCTCGAACAACAACCAGTCCAACAGCTACGTGTTGCGGCAGCGCCAGCTCTGGGGACAGGCAGCCTTCAACTCCGGCTGGACCTTTACCGCGGGTCAGATGTGGACCCTGGCGACAGAGAACCGGCGTGGTGCAGAACCACGTACGGAAAGCCTGCCTACCGTGCTCGATGCTACACAGCACGTCGGTTACACCTGGGGCCGGCTGGGATCGGTGCGGGTGACAAAGAAGTTTGGAGAGTCCGTGCAGGGGGCCTTCTCACTGGAGCAGTCGCAGGCTTTGTTCAGCGCGACGAACGCGCCCAGTAATTTCTTTCTCGGCGCTCCCGGCAACGCTCTGGGAGCCTACAATCCGGGCTTCAACTACACCGAAAATCCGGCTCCGGATGTGCTGGCGAAGGTCTCGTACGATCCGGCGAAGGGTGGTGTGTGGCGCGGCCACTATGAGCTTGGCGTGATGGGCCGTCTCTTCCGCGACCGGTATTATCCGGCGGGCTCGGCGACACCGCAGAATGACACCAAAGCCGGTGGATCATTCTTTATCAGTGGCCGTGTTCCATTGGGACAGCGGCTTGAGATCGGCGCAAAGGTGCTTGCCGGCCGCGGCGTAGGCCGCTACGGTGCAGCTACTCTGCCGGATGTAACGGTCCATCCAGATGGAACGCTGGCGCCGCTGCGTGGCGCTCAGGCATTCTTCCGCGCGGAATTCAAGGCGACGAAGAAGCTCGATCTGTTCACCTATGACGGCCTGGAGTACACGCAGCGTCTCTACTATCGCGACGGCAATGGAACGCTGGTTGGCTACGCTCCGCCGTCCATGGTGAATACGGGCTGCCTGCTGGAGGCTGCTCCAACTGGGAATACCGGGTTTGTTCCCGGCACGCCTGCCAATTGCGTTGGCGCAACGCGTATGCTCACGGCTCGCTCGGTCGGCTATGTGTATCGGTTCTACGACGGTCCGGCGGGACGCTTCCAGTTCTCGACGGTCTACAGCTACTTGACTCGCGATGGATGGGCCGGGGTAGGCGGAGCTCCGAGGGCGACAAACCACTTTGTCTACACGGGCGTTCGCTACTTCCTGCCGTAATCGCGGAGATAAGAGCCAAAGAAGAAGGGCCGGCATTCGCCGGCCCTTCTTCTCGTTGCGTGCGCGATGCTTAGTTCTGCTTCAGGACTTCAAAGTAACACCGTTCGGTCATCGCACAGAAGACGTGCTCGAGGGCCAGGTGGCACTCCTGAATATGGGCGGTGATGGATGAGGGGATCGTTATCGTAAAGTCGCACAGCCCGGTCATGCGGCCGCCGTCTTTGCCGGTGAAGCCGATGGTGAGCATGCCACGCCTTTTCGCTTCGTCAATCGCCGAGAGAATATTCGGGGAGTTGCCCGAGGTCGAGATTCCAAAGAAGACATCGCCGTTTGCTCCCAGGGCCGCGACCTGGCGAGAGAAAATGCGGTCGAACCCCAGGTCGTTGCCGATGGCGGTGAGGTTTGAGCTGTCGACGGTGAGGGCGATGGCGGGCATGGCATCGCGGTCATGCACCAGACGACAAACGAACTCGGCAACCAGATGCTGGGCGTCGGCAGCGGAGCCTCCGTTGCCTGCAACAAGGAGTTTGCCTCCTTTTAGCATGGAGGCGGCTGTCGCTTCAGCAGCTGCGGCGACCGTCGATAAGATGGCTTCGTCGGCCAGAACCTTCTGGATGGTGGCGGCGGTTCCGTTGAGATGTTCGCGGACGAGGGATGTCATGTCCTTAGTTTCTAGGGCAGTTGTATGAGGTGCAAGTTAATCCTGTCGAGGCGACGGAGTTGCACGGACTTGATAGGCTGTTTGTTGTGAGGATGAACAAATGCTGAACGAAGCACGTTTGTTCCCGGCGGAGCCGGGTGTACGAAAGATTGCAGAGAAGCTCTATGAGACGGTGCGTGACCTGCCCATCATCTCTCCGCATGGACACACTGATCCGCGCTGGTTTGCCGAGGATCCGGCATTTCCTGACCCCGCTGCATTGCTGATTCAGCCCGATCATTACGTCTTCCGCATGCTGTACTCGCAGGGCGTCAAGCTGGAGAGCCTGGGTGTGCCGCAACTCGACGGCAAGCAGAAGGCGGATTCGCGTGAGGTGTGGCGGATTTTCGCCAAGCACTACTACCTCTTCCGCGGCACGCCGACGCGTATGTGGCTGGACTACACCCTCGAAAAGCAGTTTGGCCTCACCGAGCTGCTGACCGAAAAGAACGCCGATACGTTCTATGACACGATTGCGGCGAAGCTGCAGACGCCTGAGTTCCGTCCGCGAGCTCTGTTTGAGAAGTTCAACATCGAGACGCTCGCGACGACCGATTCTCCGCTCGATAGCCTCGAATATCACAAAGCTATCCGCGAATCCGGATGGAAGGGGCGTGTGGTCCCGACCTTCCGTCCTGATGCGGTGGTTGACGCCGAGTACGCCGACTTCCAGGGCAACCTGAAGAAGCTGGGTGAGCTGACCCGCGAGGATACCTCCAATTACAAGGGCTATCTGGCTGCGCTGCGTGCCCGCCGCCGTTTCTTCATCGAGATGGGCGCAACCGCGACCGACCACGGTCACCTGACGGCGAAGACGGCCGATCTGGGCGAGGCTGCGGCGAGTGCTCTCTATGCCAAGATCCATGCCGGTACAGCCGATGCTAAGGAGATTGAGCTCTTCCAGGCGCAGATGCTGACCGAACTGGCCGGTATGAGCGTGGAAGACGGCCTGGTGATGCAACTGCATCCGGGCTCTGTGCGCAATCACAATCTCGGCATCTACAAGAAGTTCGGCCGTGACAAGGGCGCCGACATCCCGTCGCCGACGGAGTATGTCCGTAACCTGCGTCCGCTGCTGGATAAATACGGCAATGAACCTGGATTTACGTTCATTCTGTTCACGCTCGACGAGACGACCTACAGCCGTGAACTGGCTCCACTCGCCGGACACTATCCGTGCCTGCGGCTTGGCCCGGCATGGTGGTTCCACGATTCGCCGGAGGGCATGACGCGCTTCCGCGAGCAGGTGACCGAGACCGCCGGTTTCTACAACACAGTCGGCTTCAACGACGATACTCGCGCCTTCCTGTCGATTCCGTCACGTCACGATGTGGCGCGGCGTGTCGATTGCGCCTTCCTGGCTCGGCTCGTGGCCGAGCACCGTATCGAAGAGCAGGAAGCCTTTGAAGTGGCCCAGGACCTGACCGTGAACCTGGTCCGCAAGGCGTACAAGCTGTAACAAAGCCTCGAAAGCAAGAGGGCTGGCAGATTGCCGGCCCTTTTCTTCGTCGGTTTTGGCAACGACGTTCCGGAATGCGGCATTTCAAGTGGTTTTACCTCTTCGGAAGCATTTTCTCGATCCGGTGTGGAATACAAGTTTCCTCACGATAATCATGAAGCCGCTTTTCGTTGATATGCTTGGTGTCATAAAATTGGTTCGACCAGTTACGGGAAATGAGGAATTAGTTTGATGAGTGATGTATTGCGGCTTCCGCGGTTTTCGATCGGTACCGGCGATCGGTTCGCCCACCAGGCAAAGGCGCAGCTTCAGGCCTGCGTGAATGCGGCTAAGGCCGGTGTAGAGGTGGTGCCGGTATGGAACAAGTCGAACCGTGAGCACACCATCATTGGCAGCGAGCCTTCGCTGACGCGCGCCGCCGCCGATGCTGCCGTAAAGGCGCTGGGCTGGGATAAGCCATACTTCCTCGATGCAGACCATATCAATCTGAAGACGATGGGCCGTTTCGTCGCTCCCTGCGACTTCTTCACCATCGATGTGGCGGACGATATCGGCAAGCCTGCTGCGGCTGCTGACGTGGATGCATTTGTAAACCGTCACCCGGAACTGGTGGGCACGGTGAACATTCCTGGTATCGCGGAGCCGTTCCGTACCGATGAGGCCTTTGTCCGCGGTGTAGCGAACAAGTTCCTCGGCGCTGTGCAGGAGGCCGGAAAGATCTATCGCGCCATCCTGGAGGCGAAGGGCGAGGGCAAGTTCGTTCCTGAGATCTCGATGGACGAGACCGATCTGCCGCAGACCCCGGTGGAGCTGCTGATCATCCTGGCTGCCATTGCAGACGAGAAGGTGCCGATCCAGACCATCGCTCCGAAGTTCACCGGCCGCTTCAACAAGGGCGTGGAGTACGTAGGCGATGTTGCTCAGTTCACCCGCGAGTTTGAGGAAGACCTGGCGGCGATCGCCTTCGCTGTAAAGAACTACGGTTTGCCTGAGAACCTGAAGCTGAGCGTTCACTCGGGATCGGATAAGTTCTCGATCTATGCTGCGATTCACAACGCTGTGACCAAGACTGGCGCGGGCGTTCATCTCAAGACGGCCGGCACCACCTGGCTGGAAGAGGTGATCGGTCTGGCCGAGGCCGGTGGTTCGGGTCTGGAAATTGCCAAGGAAGTGTACGCCGAGGCGTTCTCGCATGCCGATGAGCTGATGGCTCCGTATGCCACGGTAATCGACATCAAGAAGGAACAGCTTCCGACGGTGGACGAGGTCAATCGCTGGACGAGTGAGCAGTTCGTTGGCGCGCTGCGTCACGTGCAGAGCAATCCCCTGTACAACGCGAACTTCCGGCAATTGATTCACGTCGGCTTCAAGGTGGCTGCGAAGATGGGACCGCGCTATCTGGAGGCTCTGGAGGCGAACGAGGAGATTGTCGCCAGGAACGTGACCGAGAACCTGTGGGAGCGTCACATCCGCCCGGTCTTCCTGGGTGCGTAATACTTGCAGAGGAATACAGAAAGCGCGGCAGAGCAGCTGCCGCGCTTTTTGCTGAGGCGAAGATGATTCTGGTTTTGATGGGAGTTTCAGGGGCGGGAAAGTCGACGGTCGGTCATACACTGGCCGAACGGTTGAATTGCCCGTTTGCCGATGCGGATGATTACCATCCGCCTGCGAACAAAGCGAAGATGGCGTCGGGCCAACCGCTGAATGATGAGGACCGCCAGCCCTGGCTGGAACGGCTGAACGAGCTGATGCGTGGGTGGCACGAGAAGGGAAGCAGCGGCATACTGGCATGCTCCGCGCTGAAAGACAAGTACCGCGTGACCCTCAGTCAGGGCATGCCGGAGGGGGCTGTGCAGTTTGTGCTGCTGGATCTTCCGAAGGAGATGCTCACGGAGCGCCTGGCGGCACGTCAGCACGAGTACATGAATCCGAAGCTGCTCGATAGCCAGTTGGCTACGCTGGAGCGCCCGTCCGATGCTGTTATCGTGACGAATGACAGACCGGTCGAGCAGGTCGTAGACGAGATTTTGAGCAAAGTGAAGTAGGAGGGGGAAAGATGGGACACAAGCTGTTTGATCTCACGGGTAAGACGGCCGTTGTGGTGGGAGGAACGTCGGGCATCGGTCTGGCGATGTCGCTGGGCCTGGCTGAGGCCGGCGCGGATGTGGTGGCGAGCTCGCGGCGCCAGGAGCAGGTAGACGAGGTTGCCGCGAAGGTTGAGGCGCTTGGGCGCCGTTCGCTGCGGGTCCCGACGGACGTAAATGACCGTGCGACACTGCAAACCCTCGCCGACAAGACTCTGGAGGCGTTCGGCAAGGTCGATATCCTGATCAACTGCGCCGGCAAGATCAAGCGCGAGCCCACGCTGACGGTTCCCGAAGAGACCTGGGACGACATCATGAGCACCAACGTGACCGGTACCCTGCGCGCCTGCCAGATCTTCGGCAAGCATATGCTGGAGCGCGGCTACGGCCGCATCGTAAACATCGCTTCGCTGAACACCTTTGTCAGCCTGAAGGAAGTCTCTGCGTATGCGGCCAGCAAGGCTGCTGTGGGCGCGCTGACCCGTTCGCTGGCGGTGGAGTGGTCGTCGCTGGGCGTGACGGTCAATGCGATTGCTCCGGGTGTCTTCCGTACGGACCTGAATGCCAAGCTGCTCGATGAGTCCCCGCGTGGACAGGAGCTGAAGATGCGTACGCCGATGGGCCGCTTCGGTAAGACCGAAGAGCTGGTCGGTGCGGCGATCTTCCTGGCAAGCGATGCTGCTTCGTTTATCACCGGTGAGATTGTGGTCGTGGACGGCGGCTTCCTGGCCAGCGGCGTGAATCAGTAAGCTTCTGCGATGAAGGAGAAAGGAGCGCCATTGGCGCTCCTTTTTCATTGAAGGGAGTGTTTCCTTAGAGCAATTCTCCTAATACTGTGGTGTTGGAGAAATCTGCGAATGCCGTTTTCTTCGAAGGAAAACGGCGCAAACTGCAAACGCTTCGTTCTACACCTTTAGGAGAACTGCTCTAGCGTGCGAGCCATCCACCATCAACGTTGAGTACTGTGCCGGTGATGTAGTTGGCGGCGGGGCTGGAGAGGAAGACCGCGGTAGCGGCAATGTCTTCGGGATCACCCCAGCGGCCCGTCGGGATGCGCTCGAGGATCTGGCGGTTACGGGTCTCGTCATTCCGCAGCGGCAGCGTATTGTCAGTTGCAATATAGCCGGGAGCGATTGCGTTGACCTGGATGCCACGCGGCGCCCATTCATTTGCCAGCGCCTTCGTGAGCTGTGCCACAGCGCCCTTGCTGGCGGCATAAGCAGGGACGCGGATGCCGCCCTGGAAGGAAAGCAGCGAAGCGATGTTTACGATCTTTCCTGGAGCTTTGCGTTCGATGAGCGCACGGCCGACCAGCTGCGAGAGCTGAAAGACAGCGTTCAGATTGATCTGCATGACGCGCTGCCAGTCTTCAAAGGGATAGTCGACAGCCTCATGCCGGATGATGGTGCCGGCGTTGTTGACCAGGATGTCGATGTGGCCGAACTTCGCAGTGACCTTATCGAAAAGCTGCTGGGCACCTTCCGTCGAAGAAAGATCGGCCTGGAAGGCCGCGGCATTGCCGCCGATCGAAGCGGCGGTGGCTTCTGCCGGGCGGGAGTTTCCATGACAGGCGACTGTGGCTCCGGCTTCAGCAAGCGCCTGCGCGATAGAGGCGCCGATTCCTGCGGATGCGCCGGTGACAAGAGCTACTTTGTTATCGAGACGAAAATGATCGAGTACAGGCATGGTGTGGCAATAGATTACGGGAAATCGGGAAGTGGTAGCACGGGTTCTGGTAATGTTGGTTGGTGAAAAAAGGATTCCGTATATGAAAATTATGACAATGGCGGTGGTAGCGCTGCTAATGGCGATTTCTGTGGGTGCTCAAGAGTTCGGTCCAGCTACGGTAGACCCCGCAGAATTACTGGCTTCGCGCGGGAAAGAATTCGTGGCGAAGGCCAGAACCTCGGACACGGGCGTCTACAGTGAGACGCTAAAAGAGTACGGGAATCACAAAACTATGCTGGCGGCGCGGGCAAAGACGGGTGCTCCTGAATATCACGAGGCGTGGTCGGATTTCTTCGTCGTCCTCGACGGCGAATTCACGATGCTGGTAGGTGGCAAACTGACCGACCAGCACCAAATTGGCGGCAAGCCGGGAGAGCTGACCGGCTCGGGAATTGAGGGCGGAACGAAGGTCGCGCTGAAGAAAGGGGACGTTTTCCACCTCCAGCCGAAGACTCCCCACCAGGCCGTGCTGACTCCGGGTAAGACGCTGCTCTACTATGTCATCAAGGTGAAAGAGTAATGAAGCTGCTGCAGGTTGCGGATGCTGTGCGCTATGAGCGCATGACGACGGATGAGATCCGGGAGGCGTTTCTCGCGGATGAGCTGGCGATACCGGGCTCGATTGAACTGAGGTATATCGATCTAGACCGTACCGTGGTTGGGTTTGCGGTTCCTACCAGCGGCGCATTGGAACTGCCATGCCCGGCGGAGCTTCGGGCGGAGTTTTTCTGCCAGCGCCGTGAGCTGGGCATCCTGAATGTAGGCGGCCCTGGCGTGGTGACGGTCGATGGCACGGAGTTCTCGCTCGACAAACTGGACTGCCTCTATGCCGGCCGTGGATCGAAGCAAGTGACGTTTGCCAGCAAGAGCTCTGATGCTCCGGCGGCCTTTTATCTGCTGAGCTATCCGGCTCATGCAGAGTGGCCGACGGCGATGGTGAAGTTCGCCGATCTTAAGCCGGTGGAGCTGGGCGCGCTGGAGACCTGCAATCATCGCAAGATCTACAAGGCGATCCATCTTGAAGGCCTTCGTAGCTGCCAGCTCGTGATGGGCTTTACTTTGCTGGAGCCGGGCTCGAACTGGAACACCATGCCGCCGCATACGCACATGCGCCGCAGCGAGGTGTACATGTACTTCGATGTGGACGCGGGACATCGTGTGCTGCATCTGATGGGGCCGGCAACCTCGACAAAGCATCTCGTGATCGCGAATCACGAGGTAGCGATCTCGCCCGGCTGGTCGATTCACGCCGGTGTCGGCACCAAGAGCTACGGTTTCTGCTGGGGCATGGGTGGTGAGAACCAGCGTTATGACGATATGGATGCACTCACGATTGCGGACCTGCGATAAATGATTGTCTCAATCAAGCCGGTGACTGAGGCCGGACATGACCTGGTATCTCTTGGCGAAGTGATGGTGCGTTTCGATCCAGGCGAGACGCGGATTGCACGAACGCGCAGCTTTACCGTCTGGGAAGGTGGGGGCGAGTACAACGTCGCTCGCGGCCTGCGCCGTTGCTTCGGCATGAAGACGGCGATTGTGACGGCTCTGGTGGACAATCCTGTCGGTCGTCTGGTTGAAGATCTGATGCTGCAGGGCGGAGTCGATCTGAGGCACGTTCTCTGGTCGAAGTTCGACAGCATCGGCCGGGAATCGCGCAACGGTATCTACTTCCTTGAGCGCGGCTTTGGCCACCGTGGCGCGGTCGGCATGATGGATCGGGGGCATACCGCGATTTCGCAGGTAAAGCCCGGTGAGATCGATTGGGATGGGATCTTCACGCATGCCCGCTGGTTTCATACCGGCGGCGTGATGGCGGCTTTGAGTGAGAGCTCGACTGCGGTGGTTCTTGAAGCGATGCTCGCCGCCAAGCGTCACGGAGTCGTGGTTTCCTTCGATGCCAACTACCGGCCTTCGCTCTGGAAGGAGCGTGGCGGCCGGCGCGGCGCGGTGGAGGTAAACCGCATGCTCGCTGAACATGTCGATGTCTTCTTCGGGCACGATGGAGACTTGAGCGCTGAGCTCGGGAAGTCATCGCAGGGACCGGCCTGGCATACGGTCGAGAGCTTTGGTGAGATGGCGCAGAACGTGATTCGCGACTTCCCGGGATTGAAGGTGCTGGCGACGACGATGCGTCGTGTCCACTCAGCCAGCAGCAATGACTGGGGAGCTTTCGCCTATGCCAACGGCGCGGTTGCCGAGGGAATACGGTACAACAACCTCGAGATCTTTGATCGTGTGGGCGGTGGCGACTCGTTTGCCTCCGGCCTGATCTACGGTCTGTTGATGGGGCGCGATCTGAAGTGGTCGCTTGATTGTGGAGTGGCGCATGGTGCGCTGGCCATGTTGACGCCGGGCGACAGCTCGATGGCGACACTGGCCGAGGTGGAAGGTCTAATGGCCGGTGACGGCGCAGGAGTGAAGCGATAAATGGCTGCAAAGCAGGAGATTCTGAATCGCATTCGTGAGGCTTGTCTGGTACCGGTGTTGCGCGCCAGCAGCCCGGAGAAGGCTGTACGTATGGCCCGCGCCGCCGCCGAGGGCGGTGTAATCGTGATGGAAGTCACCATGACGGTGCCGGATGCGGTGAGCGTGATCCGTACCCTCGTCAAAGAAGACCCGCAGATGCTCATCGGTGCAGGCACAGTACTCGATCCGGAGACGGCGAAGATGTGCATCGCCGAGGGCGCGCAGTTCGTGGTGAGCCCGGCGTTGAACCTGCGGACGGTGCAGTATTGCCGCGAGATGGATATCGCAGTGTTTCCGGGTGCTCTGACTCCGACCGAGATTGTGACCGCATGGCAGGCCGGCGCTGACGTAGTTAAGGTCTTCCCGGCTGGAGCGATGGGAGGAGCGAAGTATCTGCGCAGTCTGAAGGCTCCGTTGCCGCAGATTGAGATGATTCCGACCGGCGGCGTTACCGTCGAGACGGCGCAGGATTTTCTGTCCGCCGGCGCGTTCGGTCTGGGAGTTGGCGCTGACCTGATGGACGAGCGCGGCCTGGAAAACGGCGGCGTGACCGCCAAGGCGCGCGAGTATATGCAGGTGGTGAAGAGCTTCCGCGAGCGCTAGGACAAGCTCAAAGCGGAAAAAACGGAGCGCTATAAGCGCTCCATTTTATTTAAACACCGGGAACGCGGCGGGACCACAGTAGCGGCTGCCGTGCGGGATAAAGCCGCAGCAGGGCAAGATTGTCGAGATCGGCTGGGTCTGGCGGCAGAGCCTTCCATATCGCTGTATATTCCGGCCTCTGGTAGGCACGTCCGGCCAGGTAAAGCGAGAGCGGACGAAGCGGAAGATCGCGGAAGTTCTGCGCATCCGAGCGATAGCGCCACTGATGCTTGTTCTCAAGCGAAGGAGCCATGAAGGCAACGGCGGAGCGAAGGCCCTTTCCATCGCTGGTCTGGAAGGTCCATTGTGATTCGAAGGGCGTGGAGAGCACCTCGCAGGTAAGGGCCAGGCATTCCAGGTGAAAGATGGAGTTGGCGAAAGGAGCCGTGGTTGCCAGCGCCGCGGGGAAGTTGCCATCCAGTGAGATCAGCGTCAGCAAGACTTCGCGGAAGCGGCGCAGGCAGTATCCAGAGATGGTAGCGATATTGGCGAAGCGGGCGTATTCGCCGGCCTGCGCAACCCAGCAGATGCCATGGATGGAACGTGTATCCCGCTCCCCCTGGCCGAGGGTGGAATCGTACATCCAGTGCGCGTAGTCCGCGAACCAGGAGCGAAGTCCCTTCAGATCGGTATCCGGAAAGTCTTCCGAGGTTGCCAGAAAGCTGATTGCACGGACGACCTCAACGAGATAGATGGTTTCGAGTATTCCGGTCGCTCGGCCCTCAGCTACGCCTTGAATTGCCTGCGCATGATTCAGCGATGGATTCATGCGGGTCTCCGGAGCCAGGAACCATGCCCGCAGGTGAAGCAGGGCAGCGCTGACATACTTCGCGTCTTTGGTGATCAGCCAGGCTGCGGCAAATGCTGGAATCACCTGTGCCATGCGAAGCACGGCATCTCCGTGAGCATGAAATGCATTTGGATTGCGTTCGCCCTGATGCCGTACCCAGGGCTTCTCCGGATCGACGTCCGGAAACCACTCAGGATCTTCTGAGTAGAAGTCATTCGGTGTTGCCTGAGACCGTTCCGAAGGGAAGGCCGTGATGGTCGTGGGCTTCTGCTGAAGATAGATCCCCGCAAGGCGAAGGATGCGGTCGTGGTCGATAGCCGCAACGTCAGGCCGGGTGGTTCCCGCCGGCAGACCGGGCATCTGTGCGTGCATTCTGAGGCCAAAGGCGCCGGTGATGGCGAGGAAGTGGCGGCGATCCATGGCTGGAAGCATACCGGATATTTCTGATGCTGGACTAAGACGCTCCGCGGCCTTTGAGAACAGCCGGTATGGTCATCGCCAGAATGCGCAGGTCGAGCATCAGCGTCCAGGTATCGATGTAGCGGAGGTCCAGAGCGATCCAGCCGTCGAAGTCGAGGTTCGATCGTCCGGAGACCTGCCACAGGCCCGTCACCCCTGGCTTTACTGAGAACCGGCGCATCAGGCTCAGGTCTGAGAACCGGCTGACATCGCGTGTCGGTAGAGGCCGCGGCCCAACTAGAGACATGTCGCCGAGCAGGACATTGAACAACTGCGGCAGCTCGTCGAGAGAAGTCTTCCGAAGGATTGCTCCAAGGCGTGTGATGCGAGGATCGCGCTTGATCTTGAAGACAGGGCCGGAGGTCTCATTCAGGTGTTCGAGTTGCGATTGCTGGCTCTCCGCGTCCACTACCATGCTGCGGAATTTGTACATGGAGAATGGATTCTTGTTGAGGCCATAACGCGTCTGCTTGAAAATGACCGGCCCTTTGCTGGTGAGCTTGATCGCAATGGCAATCAGCAGAAAGAGAGGAGAGAGAACAATAATGCCCAGCAGCGAGGTCGCAAAATCGAATGCCCTCTTGAGGAATCGCCGGCTGTCATAGTGCACCATCTGCATCACCACGCGGTCTTGATCGCGACGGAGCTTCTTAGTGATGGAGGTCGTAAAGATATTTGTGAGGTACTGCGACTGCACCCCCGCGGCCTCACACAGATCGATCACACGCTGAATCTCTTCGTAGTGGGACTTGAGAGGCAGGGCAATGAAGACCTCTTCCACTGGAAGACGCATCAGCACATCGTGCAATGCAGCGACTTTGCCGAGATAGGGAGCGTTGATGCGCTTTTCCGAATCCGGCTGCGGTTTTGAATCGACGAAGCCGATGACCCTGTAGTCCCATTGAGGATGATGGGGTAGATCCTGTAGCAGCTTCCTCGCCAGCGGACCGCTTCCGATGACCAGCGCCGTGCGGGGAGCGCGTGTGTAGCTGTGAACGTAGCCGGCTGAAATCGCCAGCAAGCCGCGGGTGGCATAGATAGAACCCGTTGCCAGCAGAAAGAACAGCGCGCTCGGACGAACGATGTTACCGCCTGTCGAGCGCTCGATGAGCGCAAAGATCGCGACAGGGGTGCAAAAAAGCCCTGCCAGCAGAATACGGCTGGAGAGAAGCCGGAACGATGCCGCGCGATAGAGACCCGAGATCCAGAGCACCAGTCTCCATGCGGCCAGGCAAATGAGAAACAGAAGCAGATTGCGCAGGGAGATGCGAAGGCCGAGGAACGCCTTGAGATGCGAAGCCTCGATTGAAGTGCGATAGTTCGCCAGTGTTGTGACGGCGAGGCTGAAGGAGAGAAGCAGCAGGTCGAACCAGACGACAGCGGAGTTAGAGTAAAGACGGGCAGCCGCTTTACTCTCCGTCATCCCGAATCCCGAAACCGCGCGTGACGTATCGGCTCCAAGGGAGACATGACCGTCGGAAATCATTCCTGGTGTTGTTGCCATACAACCGATTCCTTTGGGCGCCCGTAAAATAACTCAGCTCAGGACAGCCGTTCAAACCCATGGAACGAGCAGGGGGAGCGACTCTGCGCGAACAACCTAAGTGAGATTAACACCGCAAATCAATGATTTAAGGTCGTTATGTTGCAACTTTCGTGTCATCTAATCTTCGCTTTGAGGCAATCGCGCTCATCAAAGTAACTATCGGGATCGAGTGCGCTCTCAACTAGTTACCTTGGGACAAACCTTTGTCTACATTCCCCATAAAAGTAATGCGGCCCGCCTATGGCGAGCCGCTGATTGTCAGTTGATTTAAGGGTTATACCATGTGTTGCGGAACTTCATGTCGAACGGCTGCATGTCCTTTCCGCAACTTGGCCAGCACGTTGCTCATGAAGACATACAGAACTGGGATGAAGATCAGGTTCAGTACGGTCGAGAGCAGCATGCCTCCAACGATGGCGGTACCGACGGAGTGACGTCCCAACTTACCTGCGCCTTCCGCAAAGACCAGAGGAAGTACGCCGAGGATGAAGGCGAAGCTGGTCATGAGGATGGGACGCAAGCGAAGCTCCGCGGCTTCGATCGCGGCGTCGACAATCGAACGGCCCTGTTCGCGGAGCTGTTCTGCAAACTCGACGATCAGGATGGCGTTCTTCGCCGAGAGACCGATCAGCATGACCAGACCGATCTGCACGTAGACGTCATCCACCAGGCCGCGAGCCGCAATCAGTCCGAGAGCGCCGAGTACGGCCATCGGTACGGCCAGAAGGATGATGAACGGCAGCGCCCATGACTCATACTGCGCAGCCAGCGTGAGATACACCACCAGCAGGCCGAGGCCGAAGATGACGATGGCCTTGCCCGAGGATTCAATCTCTTCCAGCGCCAGACCTGACCAAGAGTAGGTCATACCCTGGATCTTGTTCTTCTCGAAGAGCTTCTGCATGTTCTCGAGACCCTGGCCCGAGGAGAGCCCAGGCGCGGCGGAACCGAGAATCTCAGCCGAGCGGAAGAGATTGTAGTGCGAGATGATCTGCGGTCCCGAATCTTCCCGGATGCTGACCAGATTATCGAGCGAGATCATCTGCCCGGTGTTGGAACGCACGTAGTACTGGCGGATGTCCTTCGCATTCTTGCGGAAGCTGGCATCGGCCTGAATGTAGACGCGGTACGAGCGATTGTTGAAGTCAAAGTCATTCACATAGGTTGATCCCATGAAGACTCCGAGAGCGTTGTTGATCTCAGAGAAGGGAACGCCGATGGCCTTTGCCTTCTCGCGGTCGATGACCACCGTGATCTGCGGGTCATTGGCCGTGAATGAGGTATAGAGACCAGTCAAGCCAGACTTTGGATCGCGGCCCGCACCTACGATCTGATGTGCCACGCGATCGAGATCGGCAGGCGTGTTGCGGCCCTCATCCTGAAGCTCGAACTGGAATCCGCCGAAGCTACCGATACCTTGAATCGGCGGTGGCTCGAAGGCAGCGATAATGCCGCCGGGAATCTGCATCAGCTTGGGAGCAACCCGCGCCACGATGGCCGAGGCTTGATGTTCGTCGCCCTTACGTTCTGCCTGCGGTTTCAGAGGGGCGAAGATCAGGCCCTGGTTGGAGGCGTTGCCGCTGAAGCCGAAGCCCATGACGGCAAAGGTGCCTACGACCTCGGGCTCCTTGGAGAGCAGCACCTCTGCCTGGTCGGCAAGGTTCTGCGTGTAGGCCAAAGATGCACCCTGGGGAGCCAGCACCTGCATGATGAAGTAGTTCTGGTCTTCACTGGGAACGAAGGCTGTGGGCACACTGCGGTAGACAACAGCCGTTGCAACCAGCCCGCCTATGAACAGCAGCAGCATCACCCAGCGGATGCGAAGCACGAAATGGATCAGCCTCGCATACTGACGTCCCAGCCAGAGGATGAAGTCATCGATGCCGTGAGCGAACCCGCTGTAACCCTTGGCCAGAAAGGGAATGCGTGTCCAGTCCAGCATGTGATACTTCGCCTCTTCGCCACGCAGCAGAATTGCCGACAGCGCCGGTGAGAGCGTCAAGGCGTTGAATGCTGAGATAGCGATGGAGAAAGCAATGGTGAGCGAGAACTGCTTGTACAGAATGCCGGTGGTTCCCGGGAAGAAGCTGACCGGGATAAACACCGAGATCAGCACGAGAGAGGTAGCAATGACGGCGCTTGTTACCTCCGACATGGCAACCGAGGTTGCTTCGTGCGGGTCCTTGATCTTTCCATGGGAAAGGTGACGCTGTACGTTCTCGATGACGACGATGGCATCGTCCACTACAAGGCCCGTAGCCAGGGTGATGCCGAACATCGTGAGCGAGTTGATGGAGAAATTGAAGATCTTGATGAAAGCGAAGGTGCCGATCAGCGAGACCGGGATGGTGACTGCCGGGATAATGGTCGCGCGCCAATCCAAGAGGAAGAGGAAGATGACGATGACGACGATGATGATGGCTTCAATGAGGGTATGAACAACCTCATTGATCGACTCGCCAACGACCGTGGTCGTATCGAACGCAATCACATACTTCAGTCCAGGAGGGAAGTTCTTCGCCAGGCGGGCCAGTTCGGCTTTCGCAGCTTTATCGACGGCAAGAGCGTTGGCGTTTGAAAGCTGCTGAACACCGACACCTACACCCGGAATGCCGCTGTACTTCAGCGTGCTGCCGTAGGTTTCGGCGCCGATCTCGGCGCGGCCTACATCCCGCAGGCGCACAATACCTGCTGAAGTGTTCTTGAGGATGATGTCTTCGAACTCAGAGGGCTGCGTCAAACGGCCTACAGCCCGGACTGCAATCTGATAGCTCTGGTTGGGATCGGAGGTCGGCGGTGCGCCCACAGCGCCGGCGGCGACTTCGACGTTCTGTTCCTGCAGTGCACTGACAACATCTGTAGCGGTCAGGTTACGGGCGGCGAGTTTGGTTGGGTCGATCCAGAGGCGCATGGCGTACTTACGTGCGCCGAAGATGACCACGTCACCCACGCCGGTAATACGCTTCAGAGGATCCTTGACGTAGAGGTCGACGTAGTTGGAGATGAACTCAGGCGAGTAGCGGTTATTCTCCGCGTAGAAACCACTCGCAAAGACGAAGTTCGGGTTGGCCTTGGTGATGGTGACGCCGGTGTTTTTGACAGCCTGGGGCAGAACACCCTGCGCCGATTGGACCCTGTTCTGCACGTCGACGGCTGCGATATTGAGGTCGTAGCCCGTCTGGAACGTAATGGTGATGCTGCTGGTGCCGTCGTTACCGGAAGACGAGGTCATATACCGCATGCCCTCGACGCCGTTGATGGCGGTCTCCAACTGGGTGGTAACGTCGTGCTCTACCGTTTGCGCATTGGCGCCGATGTAGACGCTGGTTACGGTGACCTGAGGAGGAGCGAGCTGCGGATAGAGCGAAATAGGTAATTGCGGAATGCAGACCGCGCCCGCAAGAATGATCAGCAGGGCGCAGACGCTCGCAAAAATAGGGCGCCGAATAAAAAATTCAACCACAGAAGTAATCCTCGATAGGGGAGAGGCAGTTAGCTGAGCGGTTTAACCGGCATGCCTTCGGCCAGGAACTGCAGGCCGGAGGTGATGACCTTATCGCCCGGTTTAAGTCCTTCGAGCACGGGATAGGTATTGCCAATGGCGTCGCCTACCTTGACCGCGACCTGATGCGCGATATAGCCGTTGCCCTGGGGCGCGGCGATCGTCACAAACGGCTGACCGTTGATGCGAGTGATTGCGAGCACGGGAACGGTAGGCTTGGGGGTGACATCCCAGGTGACACGGGCCTTGACGATCTGGAGATTGCGCACCGGGGCCGAGCTGGGAACCGGAGCCTTGGCCAGAACGCTCTGCATCCCGTTCTCTACCTGAGGAGAGAGGAAGTAGATGTTCGACTTCACGAGCGGCTTGCCTGTGTCATCCAGAATCTCAACCGGCAGGCCATTGCGTACCTGTGCGCCGCGTTCCGTTGGGATATAGATGTAGGCCTCGAGCTGTGAGTTCTCATCGACTGTGGTGAGGAGTGTCGTTGCCGAGACGTAGTCGCCCTGGTGAACGGGGATATCACCCACGATGCCGTCGAACGGAGCCCGGATCTGGTAGTACGCCAACTGCTGGCGCTGGGCCGAAGTGCTCTCCTGAGAGGCCTTGTAGTCACCCTCGGCGTTCTGGAAGTTCTGCAGGGCGATCTCGTAGGCCTGCTTGGAGACGACGCCGGCCTCAAAAAGGCCCTTCTGCCGGTCCAGTTCCGCCTTGTTGTACTGCAGGACCGCCTTCTTCTGGTTCTCTGTTCCAGTGGTGGAAGCGACCGTGGCCTGCTGCTTCAGCGGATCGATGGTCATCAGCAACTGGCCGGCACGCACGTGATCGCCGCTCTTCACCAGAATGCGGGTCAGGTTGCCGTCTACCTGCGGCTGCAGCGTGGCGGAGCGCCGGCTCTTGATCGTGGACACATAGGTATCGCCATTGGGGACAGGGTCCAGCGATACCGCGGCCACCTGGACCGGCATGACCTGCATCTGCTGGGGCTGCTGCTGCGCCGGAGCGCTCTGACGGCACCCTGTCGTGGCGACGGTGGCAATGGAGACGAGTGTTGCTGCTACTGCAAGGGGGATGCGCATACAAGGCTTCCTCTAAAACGAACCTAAGATCTTTGGAACATCCAATTGGATGTGCGGTTTGCGTCGCGGATGCACGAAGAAAAGAAGAAAGTGCAGGGGATTATTTCGATCTAGAAGCGTCCTTCATTTTAGCCTCTATCTTCTTCTGTCCAAAGGGGGAGCCACAGGAGTCCGAGCTCAGCCGGAGGGTGGTATCGTGATGAATGAAATACCCCGGAAAGTAAAGCGGGATGGGGTGGCCTATATAGGACAAAATGGGCCATTCAGATTTCCCTGGAGTGACGGCATTCGATGCGAGTAGTCCGCTGGCTGATCGTCCTTGTGGCCCTGTTTTTGGCGTTCCAGTTCATCAGTCTGTACCTGAGCTGGCAAAAGCAGGCCATTCTTGGCGCCGTACTAGTGGTTACGGCCATTGTCATGAACCGTATTTCCACATCCAAGGTGGTGACCATCAGCCTGATGCTGCTTTCGGTCGTCATTACCAGCCGGTATGGCTGGTGGCGTATCGGGCAATTGATCGACTATTTCTCGGACGAGGCCAATAACCCGTACAAGATCGATTCGGTGCTGATGCTGATCCTGCTGTCGGCGGAGATCTACACCATCCTAATCATGGTACTGGGCTATATACAGACGGTATGGCCGCTCCAACGGCGTCCCGTGCCCCTGCCGGCGGATGAAGAGTTGTGGCCGCACGTCGACCTGCTGATTCCTACCTACAATGAGCCGCTCTCCCTGGTCCGCTATACCGCCCTGGCGGCCCTGAACATCGACTACCCCCCGGAAAAACTGCATGTCTACATCCTGGACGACGGTGTCCGGGACGAGTACCGGCTGTTCTGCGAAGAGGCCGGAATCGGCTATAAGGTCCGGGAAAAGCACACGCACGCTAAGGCCGGCAATATCAACACGGCGCTTGAGACGATGGACTCGCCGCTGGTGACCATCTTCGACTGCGACCACGTGCCCACCCGCAGCTTCCTGCAGATGACGGTCGGCTGGTTCCTCAAAGACGAGAAGCTGGCCATGCTGCAGACGCCGCATCACTTCTACTCGGCGGATCCATTCGAGCGCAATCTGCGCCAGTACCACAGCATTCCGAATGAGGGCGAGCTGTTCTACGGCATTATTCAGGACGGCAACGACCTCTGGAATGCGACGTTTTTCTGTGGGTCATGCGCCGTCATTCGCCGTAGCGCCCTGGATGAGGTAGGCGGCATTGCGACCGAAACGGTGACCGAGGACGCCCACACATCGCTTCGGCTTCAGAAGCTGGGATACAACACGGCGTACCTCAACATTGCGATGGCTGCCGGATTGGCTACCGAGACCCTGGCTGCGCACGTGGGACAGCGAATCCGCTGGGCACGCGGCATGATCCAGATCCTACGTACCGATAACCCGCTGCTGGCACGCGGCATGAAGATGACCCAGCGCTTGTGCTACTTCAATGCCATGGCGCACTTTATGTACGCGGTTCCGCGCCTGGTATTCCTATGCGCTCCACTGGTCTATATGCTCTTCAGCCGGACGATCATTCCCGGCTACTGGGTCGCCATTCTTGCGTACGCCTTGCCGCACCTCATCATCTCCAGCATGACCAACTCGCGCGTGCAAGGAACACACCGGCACTCCTTCTGGAATGAGATCTACGAGACCGTGCTGGCGCCTTACATTCTGATGCCGACCACGTTGGCGCTGCTGAATCCCAAACTCGGCAAGTTCAATGTGACTGATAAGGGCAGCACGTTGATGGAAACGCGATTCGACCGGTCCATCGCCGCGCCGACAACATGGCTGCTGCTATTCAACCTCTTCGGACTAGCATTAGCGCCCTATCGCTATTTGGTGACCGATCCGGGACACCCAGGTACGGTGTTGAGTAATACGGCATGGATCGTGTTCAACATCATCATCCTGGGAGTTGCCGCGGCATGTGCGCATGAGCAGAAGCAGCGCCGGAAAGCGGTTCGGATCGAAGCGCGGATTGGTATACGGGCGCGCCTGGCTGATGGACGTGAGGTCTCCGGATCGACCTTCGATATCTCGGTCGGTGGGGCCTCCATCGTGCTGGAGGAGAAGGTGCACCTGGAGAAGGGAGACATCCTTGAGATGTCCTTTCCCATGCAGACGAAGTCTCGCACGGTAAAGGCCAAAGTACTGGCGATTCTCGCAGGTGAGATCCGCATCGCGTTCTATCACCCGACCGTAATTGAGCAGGAGACTCTGGCGCGTGTGCTGTACTCCCGCGCTGATTCCTGGGTGAGCATCGAACGCGAAGTTGAAGTGGATCGCCCCCTGATCAGCTTCGTAAGAGTGGCCAGGCTGTCGCTTACCGGGCTGTATCAGGTGACGCGTGGTCTATTTGCTTCGAAGAGCGTCATTCTCTTTGCTCTTCTGCTGCTTGGCGGAATGGGACATGCCCAAACGACACCGCAGCAGTTCGCGCCGCCGCAGGTTCAGTTGCCTCCGCAGACCTTCCACCCACCGGCCGTTGGAAATGGTCCGGTTGCAGCGCCTGCTCCGGTGAAGAAAGCTGCGGCTCCTAAGCGCCAGCCTGCGCCGGCAACTCCAGCCCCTAAGCCAGAACCACTGAAGCAGACCGCGGTTCAGCCATCGGCGCCCGTTGCCTCGGCAAGTCCCGTTGCTCCGCCATCGGCAGCGCAGGCACAGACGCCGGCTGTAGCTCAGAACTCGGCGGAGACCGCACCGGCTGCGGGCACCGCAAAGCCGATCCGAATCACGCTGAAAGACATGGGGATGGACAGCGGCATCGAGCTCCGCGGACCGCACAGCTACTACCCCGTGGGGTTTTCGTTACCGTATACCTTTGTCTCTCGCCATGCAGTACTGAAGGTCAGCTATAAGCTCGCTCCCGGTGTCACCCCTCATCCTGGGATGTTGCGGGTTTCTCTCAATAACAGCAACGTCGGTGAGATTCCGGTTGTGAACACCGGTAGTTTCGCCTATGCCGAGATAGATCTTCCGACCGATACGCTCATCCGTAGCAATGGCCTGACATTCGAGTTCACCAGTAACGGCATCTTTCAGACAGAGGCCCAGGCAAAGGCGCAGGCACAGGGATGGATCGGGGCCACCTCGACGGTTGAGGTCACGGGCGACAGTCTTCCATTCCGTAACGATATCGGTCTGCTGCCGATGCCTTTTCTCGATCGGGACCTGCAAACGACCACCACGATCCCGTTTGTCTTTCTCTCACAGCCTGGTCTGAAGACGTTGCAGGCTGCCGGTGTGGTTGCGTCGTGGTTTGGCACGCAGGTAGGTCCGAAGCCCATTCGTTACACGGCGTCTCTGGAACAGTTCACTGAAGGAAACATAGTCGTCTTTGCCGACAGCGCGGCAAAGCTTCCGGAGAGCCTGAGACCCGCGCAGCCGGAGCCGGGTCCCTATGTCGCGGTGCGGAGAAATCCTTATGATCCAAACGGAACCGTACTGATCGTTGCCGGGAATGATGAGGACCAGTTGCTAGCCGCAGCGCGTGGACTGGCACAGAGGAAAGGCGCTCCCACAGCAAGGATGACGGAGCCGTCGCAGCCTGAGGGAGACACCCTGCGTATCAGCGATGTTTCGCTGCCCTCACAGCGTGACATTGACGATGCGCCTCGCTGGATGCCGACCAATCGCCTGGTGAGTCTGGCCGACTACTCCAGCAAAGACCTGCTCAAGACAGATGGATCGCACCCGGTGCCGATCTATTTCCACGTGCCTCCGGACCTCTTTTACGGGGAAGTGCAGAACCTTCGCATGCTGGTGAGCTATCGCTATAACGCGGCTACCATTCTGCCCGGTTCGGCACTACGGACCTATGTGAACGGAACGCTGGTCAATGAGGCTCCGCTCGCTGTGGGAACTGGGACGGTCGATCGTCAGCGGCAGATCGTCGTGCCTGTGGCTGCGATGCGTCCGTTCGGTAATACGCTACAGTTCAACTTCGATTTCATTCCGATCAAGGTAGGCGCCGCAACCGAGGGAGAGATCCTGAGCAACTCGGCCCTGGACATCCGAAACCTGCCCCACTATGCAGGTCTGCCTGACCTGGAACTCTTTGCCAATGCCGCGTTCCCATTTACGCGCAGAGCCGATCTCTCGGAGACGACGGTGATCATGCCGGCGAATTCCACCGCGAATGAGATCTCTCTGTATCTGCATCTGATGAGCCACAGCGGCTCTCAGACCGGATATCCGGTGTTACGGGTTGAGGTCGCCGGACCGGATGCTGTTCTCGGTAAAGACCGTGACTACGTGATCCTGGGCAGCGTACAGAGCCAGCCGGTCTTGAGTTCGTTGGATACGTCACTGCCCGTAACCTTCGCTGGAGATGCGATCCAGGTCAAGCAGGGACAAGGAGCGCTGGCTCGGTTGAAGGATCTGTGGCAGCGGATTGCGGGGCGCTTCGTCACCCGCGAGCTACCCTCCAATGACGGAGGCCGCATCGATGCCATGATCGAAGGAATCGAATCGCCCGCATCGCCGGGGCGTTCCCTTGTTCTCATCGCGTTGCGAGACGACGGTGCGGCCAAACTCTTCGAAGATGTCTTTGTAGATCGGTCTCAGTCGAGCGATATCGGTAGCTCGGTTAGCCTTCTGCGTAATGGAAAGTTCCATTCGTATGGCATGAATGACCGTGTCTACTACGTGGGGAATCAGTCACCGTACCGGTTGATGCGCATCTGGATGGCCCAGTACTTCATCACGCTGGTGATCGCGATGGTGGTTTTCAGCCTGATGCTGGGTTTCTGGATCCGTCAGTATCTGGCGGAGCGGGCTCAGGCCCGTCTTGCGGTTGGTTATGAAGCGGTGAACAGTTAAGAGCATTTTCCCTGTAGGTGTCATGCAGGGCTTCTCGATCTATGGGCGTTTTCCGCAATGAAAACGCCGCTGAACGCCTCTTCCGGGATGCCCAGCAACAGGGAAAATGCTCTAATTCTTCACCGCTTCGCAGGCGGCGGCTGGTTCGGGCTCTGGTCTAGGCTCGCTTTTTGGGGAAGACCTGCGCATGTTGCTGTTCATCAGAATCAGGCCGGCGATCACCACGAGCACTCCTACATAGGCCAGAGGTGCAACCTGTTCATGCGCCACGAGTCCCCAGAAAATGCCCCAGATCGGCAAAAGATAAGTCACCGCAACCACGTGTGTGGCGGGAATGTGGGCCAGCAGGTTGAAGTAGAGGAAGTAGGCAACGCCACTCCCAGCAAAGCCGAGAACCAGAATGGCCAGAACAGGCGGTAGCGTGATGTGGACCGGATGCCGCGTGAGAGCGGCTACGGGAGCCAGCATCGATGCCGCCAATGAGAGCTGTGCTGTCGCCAGGCCGATGGGGTCGAGTCCCTGTAGCTTCGCCTTCGCGATAAGAGTCGCAGTTGCGTAACCGAGCGTCGCCAACACAATCACTGTGATTCCGAGAGTAAGGTTGCCCTGCCCAGGCGCCGGATCGGAAGTGCGGCTGTAAACCACCAAGGCCACGCCGCCGAAGCCGATCAGCACACCGAGGATCGTTGCCAGCCCCATCTTCGTGCGATGCACGGCCATGCCTAAGAGCATGGTCCAGATCGGAAGAGTCGCATTTAGGACTGCCGCAGTATTGCTGGGCACAGTCTGCTCTCCCCAGGCAAAGAAGCTGAAGGGAATGGCGTTATTGAACAGAGCCACGGCGAGCAGCCAGGGCAGCATCTTCCGCGGAGGAAGCCGGTTTCCCCTGAGTTTCAGCAAGACGAGCAGCAAGACTGCGCCTGAGCCGGAACGGAGCATTCCTACCCAGACGGGCGGGAAGGTAGTCGCCGCAATCCGAATCATAAGGAACGAGATGCCCCATACCGCTGAGAGCAGGATGATCTGCGCGATGTGCCGTGGCTTCATGGAGGTTAACTCTCTCAGATAGTCGTGAATCGCGTCTAGCGAATTGATATGATGACTTGCATCGGAATTACTGATGGGAGTGAAGCTGTGCTCGACCTCAAACAGGTACGGACTTTTGCGGAAGTTGCGCGCGAAAAGAGCTTTACCCGCGCCGCCAGTCAGTTACATTATGCGCAGTCCAGTGTGACGGCTCAGGTGCATGCACTTGAAAGTGAACTTGGGTTGCCGTTGTTCAACAGGCTTGGCCGGCAGGTGGAACTGACGGCGGCTGGCACACAGTTCCTCGCCTATGCGACCCGTTTGCTGGTGCTTGCCGAAGAAGCGCGTACCTCGGTGCAGAAGAGCGGGCAGGTGGTTGGCCCGCTGGTGATTACCGCATCGGAGAGTCTGTTGACCTACCGTCTGCCAGATCTGCTGCGCAGTTTTCAGTGCACCTATCCCGGCGTACAACTCACGCTGCACACCAGTACGCAATGCGCTTCGGTCAGCCCGCTGGAGCCAGGCATCGACATCGCCATCACCATCGATGAGCCAATCGAAGTGCCCCAGCTTCTGGTCAAGCAAGTCCGCCGGGAACCGATGCTGGCTCTCGTTGCCAAGGAGCATGCGCTTGCCGGCCAGAAAAAGGTAACGGCAACGGAGATTGCTGAACAGCAGATATTACTCACGGAGCGCAGTTGCAGTTATCG
>JAEKKE010000040.1 GCA_019510535.1 Acidobacteriota bacterium | reverse complement strand
TTGGAAGTGCTTGAAGAGGCGGAGGCCTTGGACTTGTAGCTCTCGACCTCTGCACGGCTGGCGTCGTCGCCGATACCGCGCAGGCTCAGACCAACCTTCTTCTCTTCCGGGCTCATCTTCACGATCTTGAACTCGCGCTCGTCACCGATTTCGAGGTGTGCGGGTGCGCCGAAATCGTCGACCATTTCGGATACGTGGCACAGACCCTCGACACCTTCGGCGATCTCAACGAAGGCGCCGAACTGTGCGGTGCGGAGAACCTTACCCTTCACCACATCACCAGAGCGGTGCTGCGCGAAGAAGGTATCCCAGACATCGGGCTCAAGCTGCTTGATACCGAGCGACAGGCGGCGGTTCTCCGGTTCGACACCGAGAACAACAGCCTTAACCTTCTCACCCTTCTTCAGAACTTCCGAGGGGTGCTTCACGCGCTTGGTCCAGCTCAGGTTGCTGACGTGCACCAGGCCATCGATGCCGTCTTCAATCTCGATGAAGGCGCCGAAGTCGGTGAGGTTGCGGACGCGGCCCTCAACAGTGGAGCCCACCGGGAACTTGTCGTCCAACTGCTCCCACGGATTCTCCTGCAGCTGCTTCATGCCCAGCGAGATACGACGATCCTGCGGATTGACCGCGAGGATGATGGTGTCGACCTCATCACCCGGCTTGACCAGCTTGGAGGGGTGCTTCAGGCGCTTGGACCAGCTCATCTCGCTGACGTGCACCAGACCCTCGATGCCCTGCTCCAGCTCGACGAACGCGCCGTAGTCGGTGACCGAGAGAACGCGGCCACGAACCTGTGCGCCGATCGGATAGCGCTCAACGGCATCCAGCCACGGGTCAGGCGTCAGCTGCTTGAAGCCAAGCGAAACGCGCTGCTTATCTTTGTCGAACTTCAGAACCTTGACCTGGATCTCATCGCCAACCTGCACCAGGTCGCGCGGATGCGTCAGGCGGCCCCAGCTCATGTCGGTGATGTGCAGAAGGCCGTCCAGACCGGAGAGGTCAACGAACGCGCCGTAGTCGGTGAGATTCTTCACGACACCGGTCAGCACTGCGCCCTCTTCCAGGGTCTCAAGCGTGGCGGACTTCTTGGAGTTCTGCTCCTCTTCCAGGATCTCCTTGCGGGAGACGACCACATTGCCGCGCTTCTTGTTCAGCTTGATAACGCGGACATCGATCGGATGGCCCACATAACCATCGAGGTTACGGACAGGGCGGATCTCAACCTGCGAACCCGGCAGGAATGCCTTGATGCCGATATCAACGGTCAGACCACCCTTCACGCGGCCGAGAACGGTGCCGGTGACGATGGTCTTTTCATTGGCTGCCTTCTCGAGCTCGTCCCATACGCGCAGGCGCTGTGCCTTCTCGTAGCTGACCAGATACCCGCCCTCAGTCTCCTCCCGCTCGACAACCACGTCCACCGTGTCACCGATATTGAACTTCGGCGCACCGGTGTGATCCACAACCTGATCCAGCGGAATCAGACCCTCGGACTTCAGGCCGATGTCGACCACGACATGCTTGTCGGTGATCTTCACCACGGTGCCTGTCGTGATGGTGTCGTCGGACATTGCCGACTGGGCTGCTTCCTTTTCGGCTGCCTGCTCCCGGTCGAAGCTCTCGAGCGCGGTAGCAAAGTCCGCCATGTCGTAGTCGACGTCATGCTCATCGGCTACATCAGTGGTGTGAGTGGTTTCGGTGGCGGCCGCAACGGCGGTCGTCTCTTCAGGGGTGAGGGTTTCCAGTTCGGTGTTCAGGGTTTTGCTCTCTGTTAAAGGATTTTGGGGTTCAGCCATTGGACGAGTTTGGGATTCAACCATTGGACGAAGACTCCCGAGGCCAGGATTCACGCGACCTGCTAATTTCTGACAAGGCATCAAGTCAGCCCGCAGCATCTTGGGGGCCGGCTCAACTACTTGTCACACTTCCCAAAGGAAGGCTCGGCAGGCAGGAGCGAATCGGTTGTTGCAGGGTCCCCCCGCTGGTCTCGTGGAGCAGAGGGGCTCGACTTCTATGTTAGCAACGTGGATATCCCGAGTCAAACTAACCTGACACAAGATTTACATGCATTTGACGCGGATTTAAGCGCGATTCGCGGAGCGGATCAACCTGTGGGGTACGCCACAGGCTCTGAGCCCTATCTTTTGATAGGTCAACTCCTCCAGTGCAGCTCCACCGGCCCCGGAAGCGGGTGCTCTCCCTCACCAGAAAGTCGCCGCTGTTTCAGGGCGAAATACCATTTCGCCGGTTTGTCGGCATCGTCGATCAGCATCATCGCCGGCCGGAAACGCAGACCCTCCGCCTGTTCCATCATCGTTTCCTGGTCCTGGCGGACGAAACGCTTGCCAAACCACATGGCGACGGGCCGCACGATCGGCAGCCAGGTCAGCATGCTCCAGGCCGCAATCACATCGATCCGGCAGGTGGAGGCGGTAACCGGCGTAACCGTTGTCAGCGACGCGAACCAGTGGGTGATCTCGCCGTTCTTTCTGGCCACCACCGTCTCAAATCGCCGGTTCGGCAGGGAAAAATCGATTGTCGTTTCCGGCTTTCCTATTAATTTGTAGGGCGCCGAGTTCGACGAGGGCGTGTGCGGCGACATCCGGAAGCCCTCCGGAATCGGCTCGAAGTGCTTGGTCTTCTCGTGAATGCTGGCGGCGCTGCGCCACCACCAGGCACGGTGCACAAAGGGGCCATGCGCCGGATCCATCAGGCCGATGATGCCGTGGTCAACATTGCACGGCAGATCCGCCTGCAGATGCGCCGTGGTGAACCGGGGGCCAAACTTCGGCAGCTCCGGGACAGGCGGCAGGCTGGCTGGCACCCGATTTTCGCCTGGTTTGGGAACGTAAACCCAGGCGTAGCCGTCCTGCTCCACACAGGGATAGGCTCCGGCGAAGATTTTGCCGGGCTGGAGGGTGTCAAATTGCGTCAGTGACGGGATTTCGGCGCACTGGCCGCCGCAGGGCTCGAACTTCCAGCCGTGGTACTTGCACTGGACGTGCTCGCCGTCGAACCAGCCGGCTGAAAGCGGAATGCCGCGGTGGGGGCAGAGATCGCGCATCGCGAAGATGCGGCCGTCGTTTTTGCGTCCCAGCAACAGCGGAACGCCCAGCAGCAGCGAGGTCGTGGTCTTTCCCTTGCGCAACAGATCGCTGCGGAGCGCCGGGTACCAGTCGCCGAAGATCAGCTCGGTCGGCGGACCTTCGACATTGGCCAAAAGACTGTCATTGCGCAACTTCATCCGAGCCTGAGGCTACACCATCCCGGGCGTGGAGTAGTTCTCCTAAAAGTCTAGAGCGGAGTATCGGGGCCCCCAGCGAACTCGTTCGCTGGGGTGAAGTTCTGGCTGTCTGCGCCGTTTTCCTGTGAAGAAAACGGCATTCACTGATTCATCCAACGCCACATCATTAGGAGAACTGCTCTAAAGGAAGAGTGATGTGGCACACATACACTGAGGGAAGCCATGAGTGAGATCGCCCCCTCTTCCCGACGTCTGCTGTGGCTCCTGGCCCTGTGGGCTGTCTTTTATGCCAGCTTCACGCTGTTCACTCCGCCGTTGCTGGACGACGCCGATTCGGTCCACGCCGAAGTAGCCCGCGAGATGGTGCAGCGGCACGACTGGGTGACGCTGTACGCCAACGACATCCGGTACCTGGAAAAGGCGCCGGTCCTGTACTGGTCGATGGCGGCATCGATGAAGCTGTTCGGGGCTTATGCCGCTGCCGCCAGAGTTCCTATGGCATTGATGATGCTGGGCTTAGCCGTTGCGGCCTGGGCATTTGGACGGCTGCTGGCAGGGCACGAGCGCTCGGGGTTTTACGCGGCGATCGTGCTGCTCTCCAGCTTCGGTATCTTCATCTTCAGCCGGATCCTGCTGCCTGACGTTGCAGTCTGCCTTTGGCTGACGCTGGCGATGTTCTGCTTCTGGCAGACCGAGAAGACCGACTTCGCCGACGCAGAGCACGGATGGAGCGGGCAGCGGCGCGCCCAGCCGGCAGTCTGGTGCTGGGGTTTCGCCGTCTGCTGCGCCCTGGGGGTCCTGACCAAGGGACTGATCGGTATGGTCTTTCCTATCCTCATCGGCGGGGCCTATCTCCTGCTTACGCGAGGAGCGAAGGGGACGCTGGCCCGCCTTTGGCAGCTTCGGCCCATCAGTTCGCTGCTGGTCTTTTTGGCTGTGGCAGCGCCGTGGCATGTCCTGATCGCAAGGGCGAACCCGAATCAGGGGCACCCCGGAGGCCTTAGCCGTCTGAACGGACATTGGTTCGTGCCGGAGCCCACGCTGGGCAACGTACATGGCTGGACCTGGTTCTACTTCATGAACGAGCACGTGCTGCGTTACATGAACCTGCGCGTTCCCCGGGACTACGATACGGTGCCCCTCTGGCTCTTCTGGCTGCTGGTGCTGGTCTGGCTGTTGCCCTGGTCGGTGTTTCTGTTCCCGGCCGTGAAGCGGATTCGGCTGCGGGAGCGGACACAGGCCGGGCGGGCGAAGCTTTTTCTGGTGGTGTGGGCGGCGGTGCCGATGCTCTTCTTCAGCTTCTCCACCCGGCAGGAGTACTACGTGCTCCCTGTACTGCCTGCTCTGGCGCTACTGATCGGATGGTGGATGCACGATGAAGCAACGGAAGCGGAAAGCTTTGCCGTCCCCCAGCCACTGGTCACTGCCGGGCAGCGCGCGGCTACGGTGTTGTTCGTCATCGGTGTCCTGGTGATGCTGGTCTGCGGCCTGCTTCTGCTGAATGCAAAACAGCCCGCTCCGGGCACGGATATTGCATCGCTGCTGCAGCAGAATCCTGGTGACTACGCCTTGTCGTTCGGGCACTTCCTCGACCTGAACGCGGCGGCAATGGGAATGTTTGCCGGACCACTGGGCCTGACCGCCATCGCCTTCGGTGTGGGTAGCGCGATGGCATGGTGGAAGCGCCGGCAGTTCGAACCGCATCACTCGAACCTCTGGATCGCCGCGTTAGCCTTCACCTTTCTGCTGGCGGCGCACACCGGACTGCGCTTCTTCGCTCCGGCGCTGAGTTCCAAACAGTTGGCCGATGCCATCAAAGACGAAGTGCAGCCAAACGACCTGATCGTGATCCACGGCGAGTATGAGGCCGGCTCGACGCTGGGTTTCTATCTCCGAAGGAACGATATCCATATCTTCGAAGGACACAGCGCGAACCTCTGGTACGGATCGTTCTTCACCGACGCCCCGAAGATCTTCGAGGACGAGGCTTCATTGAAAGCCAAATGGAAAGGCACGCAACGAATCTTCCTATGGACCGAGAGCGGCAAGGTCCCGGCATTCCTCGGGAAAGACTACGTCGTGGTGATCGAGAGCGGCGGAAAACAGCTGATCGCGAACTACGCAGCGCGACTGAAGTGATGCTCGGGTTGATAGCTGAATGGTGTTGGCGGTGTGCCGCAAACTTGGTGAGAACCCATACACCGGGTGCCCCACATACGCGAAGCTTATGTGGGTATTCGCGCTACGTGCGACCGCTTTCGCTAAACAGCTCAACGGTGCCTTTTGGACACCCACGCTCCCAAATTTGTCATCCTGAGCGAACGGGGTCCCCAGCCAACTTGTTTGGCTGGGGTGAGGTAGCGAAGGACCTGCTGTTAGCAATTTGTCCCAGCCACGGGATGATACGGAGCACCCCAAAATTCCGCATCATTCAATCATTCCGTTATTCCATCATTCAATTGGCGCGAATCAATTTCCCCTTCTCCAGCTTGAACCGCTCCCCGCGCCACTCAATGGTGTCGTCCAACAGACCACAGAGCCATAACAGAAGGCAGGCAACGTCCTTGAAAGGAACAAGCCACAGGTCGCGCAGCACCTGGCCGTCGCGCAGCACGCCGACACCGATCGTCAGGCAAACAGTGATGCGAGCCAGAAGCGCCATGGAGAGCAGCGAGAAGCTCCAGAGATCGAAGCCGCTGGCGATGACGGTGGCCACGGCCCACGGAACGCAATACGTAGTGGGCAGGCCGAAGTAGCCGCCGGGACGGGCATCACGCACGGTCCGGTACCAGCGAAGCTGGTGCGTCCAGTAGCCTGAGGCGTCGTATTGCGGTACAGAGGTATCGACCACTTCATCGGAGAGCACGACCTCATATCCGGCCTGGCTGATGCGAAGCCCGAGTTCGTAGTCATCGGCGAGATACTCGACGATCGACTCCAGGCCGCCAATCTCTTCGATAATCCGCTTGCGTGTGGCCAGCGTTGCGCCCAGCCCGAAGCGAATGCCCTTCTCCATGCGCCGCGCAGTCAGCAGACCGGGAATGAAGTCGCAGGAGACGCCCAGAGCTTCAAACTTTGCCCATAGCGTCGCACCGAGTGTAGCAGTGACGACACGATAGGCACAGGTCACCATTCCGGTGCGAGCGTTATCGAAGGGCGAAAGAACACGCGCCAGGTAGCGCGACGAGACGGCGATATCGGCATCGTTGATGACGATGTACTCATGACGCGCATGCGGCAGCATCTGCGCCAGGTTGCTCACCTTGCCGTTGGTGCCCAGACGCAACGGACAATGCACCAGCACGATGTCCATCTCAGGGAACTCGGCTTGCAGCCGATGTACCTCGGCAACTGCCGGGTCGCCCATGT
>JAEKKE010000160.1 GCA_019510535.1 Acidobacteriota bacterium | reverse complement strand
GCGTCAGGATTCGGTGTCACAGGAGACGACGAGATCAGCGAGTTCATGATCGTGATACCGTCGAGCGTCAGCGAGTTGGCCACCTCACGCGTGCCGGCGCCGATGTAATTGGCGCCCGGAGGCACACCGGTAAACGATGTCTTCGGTCCGATAATCACGTTCGAAGCCGTCGTCGCCAGGTCCATCACGCGGCGAGTGTTCATCGGCAGGTTCTCGACCTTCGCCCGCTCGACCGTGTCACCGATCAGCGCATCGTCAGTGGAAAGCGCCGGAGTATCGGCGGTGACCTGGACCACGCTCGCGACATCGCCGACCTTCAGCGTAATGTCCGTACGAGCCGACTGGTTCAGGATGACGATCGCACCCTTGCTGACCGTCTTCGCAAAGCCCGCTTGCTCTACGGTAATGTCGTAGGTTCCAGGAGCGACGAACGGAATGGTGTAGTAACCCTCCGCGTTGGTGGTTCCTTCATACTGAACCTGGGTGCCGGTATTGGTCGCGGTGATCTTCGCGCCGGAAACAACTCCGCCGCTCGGGTCCGTAATGGTACCAACAAGTTGAGTGTTGTTAGATACCTGTGCAGACGCAAAACTTCCCACGAACAGCAAAACAACAAGCAACAACAGTGACTTCCTCACGCAGTGCCTCCTGAAAGCTAAATTTCATATCCAAAAAACCAAATCCCGAAAAATCGGTCCTTCTGGTATTTCTCTTGTCCCCGTCTCTTGCGACAGGTTTTACTTACTTTTTAGAGATTTGTGACAACAACAATGAGCCTTTTGCTATAGCCCTGTCATCAGCCTGATGACAGGGCTATAGCTAGGACGTTTGACCTACTGCCCGTACATACTCAGTGGGCTACCGAAGGCTTTTCCGGACGAACATGCATCGTGGTAAAGCGCTTCGCCTGCGCCGGAGTGACAACTTTTCCATTCCATGGATCGGCTGACAGGCCGTTCAGGTCATACACAACCTTGCCGTCATGAACGGTCAGCTCGCAGGCAAGTTTTTTCGTGCCCGGATAAACCGTGTTGTTCATATCGACGAAGCCGAACTTCCCAGTCTCCAGGCGCAGCACTGCAATATCAGCAGGCGAACCTTCTGTGAGATTGCCAAGCTCCGGGTGCTGAATCTCCTTTGCGGGATTTGAAGTCATCTCCTTCACGACCTCCTGCAGCGAGAGACCCAGCGTCATCATCTTGCTGGCAACGTTCAACTGGTCTTTCATGCCGGCATTCATGCTGGTGATGTGAATGTCCGTCGAGATGGAGTCCGGGATGAATCCTTCCTTCACCAGCGGCACTGCAACCGTCCAGTTGAAGCTTCCGCCGCCGTGGCCCACATCAAAGTAGATGCCACGCTTGCGGCCAATTTTGAGAGCTTCGCTCGTCTTGCCGGTCGTAGCATCCTGATCACCGCGCAGACCCGAATACAGATGGGTATAGATGTCGCCCGGACGCAGCACCTTCGAGAGCAGATCGTACAGCGGCCGCTCCTTGCGGTTGGCGCCGTAGTCGATCATCACGGGAATTTTTGCGATATTGCCTGCAATCACCGCCTGCTCATACGGCTTCCATTCGGGGCCTTCAAAGTGCGCGCTCTTAATTCCGACGACCAAGCCCGGGTACTTCTGAGCCATCTTTCCGGTGGCCTCGCCATCCATATCGTCGAGGTTCTGCTCGTACTTGGCGCCGCGCATACCGCTGCCGACGATATTCAGCATGGCCAGGATGCGGGTGTGGGAGCGGTCGATGACGCGATCCTTGAAATCCTCGAAGTTCCGCCAGCCTGATCCGCCCGCATCCACGACGGTCGTAACGCCGACGCGGAAGGTGTAGCCGTCAGGATAGAGACTGTTGTCGCCTGCGTATGAATTGCGCTCGCCGGTGCCCGCATACACGTGCGCGTGGATATCGATCAGACCGGGCGTGACATAAAGGCCCGTCGCATCCACGGCCTTCACCGCTTCAGAGGCCGCGATGGATTTGGCTACCTTAGCTATCTTTCCATCCAGCACCGCAACGTCCATCACACCGTCGATGCCGTTCTTCGGATCGATGACATGACCGTGCTGCACAATGAGGTCGTAGTGCTGAGCGTTTGCCGCAGTAACGCAGCTCGCCAGCAGAAGCACCGATTGAATCAGAAACTTGTTCCGCAAAGCCTTTACCGCCTGTCTATGGAATTCCACGATTGTTCTCTCCGTTTCATGTGATTGTCATGGGTGGTTTGCCCCGCATTAACGTAAGACATTGGACCTATTTCGTTCATTGCAAGAGGCTCGTATGCTGTTACTCCACATGGTCAGTTTTGGGAAGGTCTATAAGCTTCGCTTTTTTCTTGCAGTTCTGCTGTTCGCTCTGAGCGCGATTGCCTTCCTTGACCGCACCAATATCTCGATCGCCGGACTTCAGATCAGCGAGGAGTTCGGACTCGGTTACCAGCGGCTAGGACTCATTTTCAGCGCTTTTCTGATCGGCTATGCAGGATTTCAAATCCCAGCGGGATGGCTGGCCGCCCGCTTTGGCCCGCGCCGCGTTCTGACCATCGGCACTTTATGGTGGGGTGTCGCCACCTTAATGGTGGCCGTACTACCGACGGGCCTGCCCGGAGCCGTCTTCTTCCTGATCGCCATCCGCCTGATCCTCGGCGCCGGAGAGGCCGTGGTCTATCCGGCAGCCAATCAGTTCGTCGCGCAGTGGATTCCCGTCAGCGAGCGCGGCATCATCAACGGCCTGATCTTCGCCGGTGTAGGCGCGGGCAGCGGTCTCACCCCCCCGCTCCTGAACTGGATCATTGCCCACGACGGCTGGCGCGCAGCCTTCTATTTCAGCGCCCTGCTCGGCACAGGCATCGGCCTGGTTTGGTGGTTTGTCTCGCGTGACACGCCGAATGAACATCCCTCACTCTCCATGACCGAGCTGCAGGAGATTGAAGTCGGCCTCTCGGCGCGCCCTGACCGCGATCTTCGCAACGGCAACGGAAACGGCAGCAACGGCCAGCCAATCTCCTTCTCCTGGCGCCAGCTCTTCGGCCGCCGCGATCTTCCGGCGCTGATGATGGGCTATTTCTGCTTCGGCTACATCTCCTGGATCTACTTCAGCTGGTTCTTCCTCTATATGGCGAAGGTCCGCGGAGTCGACCTGAAGGCGAGCGCCCAGATCTCCATGCTCCCGTTCCTATCGATGACGCTCTGCTGTCTCGCAGGCGGAGCAGCAAGCGACTGGCTCTCGGGAACCAAAGGACTCCGCATCGGCCGCTGCTACCTGGCAACCGGAGCTCTGTTCCTGACCGGCGTCTTCCTTCTGCTGGGTTCGCGGGCGAAGAGTCCCCTGGTCGCCGGCATCATCCTTGCCTTCGGCGCCGGCGCCCTCTATATCTCCCAGAGCTCATTCTGGTCGGCCTCCAATGACATTGCCGGCCGCCGGTCGGCCGTCTTTTCCTCCATCGTGAACATGGGCGGGCAGTTAGGCGGGGCAGTCACCGCCTCCCTGACACCGTGGATCGCCCAGAACTTCGGCTGGACAGTCTCCTTTGCCGTCGCCGCCGGTTTCGCCGTGATTGGCGGCGTCTGCTGGCTCTTTGTCCATCCCGAAGTTCCCCTGCTTCTGCCGCAGGATGAAGTCCGGGTCAACGTCGCGTAAAGATTTGTTTGCGATCTGATCGAAGATATGTTGCCGTAGTAGCAGGCATCCATGTTTCGTCGATGTACCTTTGGGTTGCTTCTGACCCTCGTTCTCCTGTCTGCCCGCGCCTTTCCACAGGCGACGCCCACACCTGCGCCGATTGACCTTGCTGAATACCAGAAACAGGAATGGCAGGTGGAAGACGGCCTTCCTGAAAGCAATGTGCGCATGATCGCGCAGCGGGCGGATGGCACCCTGCTGCTGGCGACCTTCTCCGGCGTCTCCACCTTCGACGGCCAGACCTTCCAGCGCCTCGCGATGCCAAATGCGGCAACGATGAATATCGACGCCGTCAACGCTGTACTTCCCGGTCTGGCGGACGACCTCTGGATCGGCACCGACGGCGCAGGCGTGATTCATCAGACGGCGACCGGCGCCGTAAATATCAGCAGCGCGGCCGGCCACGAGAATGAGCGCATCCGGACAATGGTCTTTGACCATGACGGAACCCTCTGGATCGCGACCCAGCATGGCATTCTGCGCTACCGTAATAACCAGCTTGAGACGGTTCCCAACGTCGGCATCATCGGCGGCGACATCACAACCGTCTTCGCCGAGGACCTGCATGGCGGTATGTATTTCGTCACCTCGTCAGGGCTCTTTCACTGGACCAGCCACGGCGTAACGCGCGTACCTGTTCCCGCACAGTTCGGCGAGCCTACCTCCGTCTATCGCGACCGTTCCTCCCATTTGTGGTTGGGCACCATGCATGCGGTTCTCGACGCAAATGAACGCGCTGGGCAGGAACCAGCGTTCACGCAACGCATGCAGGTTGCTACCCAGGTCACCATCCTGGTCGGCGACCGCCAACACAACCTCTGGATCGGCACCAAAAACAGCGGCCTCTTTCGGTTGAATGGCGAGGGTTCCTCAGGATGGTCCACGGCAGATGGCCTGCCGGACGACACTGTCCGCACCCTCTTTGTCGATGACGAAGACAACCTCTGGATCGGCGGCCTGACCGGAGGCCTTAGCCGTTGGCGGCGAGCGCCCTTCGCCATGCTGCAGGCTCCGGACTTCAAGCCCTCCTACTCCGCCGTAGCCTTTGGCGACAGCAAAGGAGACCTGTGGCTCGGGACCTGGGGACAAGGCGTATTTCGTCAGCACAACGGCGTCATTGCCCCAGTCCAGATTCCCGGAATGCCCGTCAGGACGCCGATCCGAACAATTACGGAAGACAAACACGGCCGCATCTGGGTGGGAACCTGGTTCGATGGCATCTACTCCTTCAACGGAGAGACGTGGAGCCATCACCAGTTGGGAATAGAGTCTCCCGTCAATGCCGTAAGTGTGCTGCACCCCGATCGTCAGGGAGGCTTATGGGTCGGAACCTATACCGGCCTGCACTACTTCCGCAGCGGCATTCCGGCGACAACCGGAGGCGAGACCTACCTTCCCTCGAAACTCATCACCGATCTGCTGGAAGATACCGATGGATCCATCCTTGCGGCGACCAGCACCGGTCTGTTCCGGATTGCCAATGGTCAAGTCCAGACGATTCGCGAGATGCCCCATCCTTATGTGCTCTCGCTGTCATTGGACTCGCACGGAAACGTCTGGGCAGGCTCACGCACCGGCGGACTCTCCCGCATCGCCGGCGACCGCGCATTCCCGCTTCCCAACGACGCCGGGCTTCCATCCATGCCCATCTACAACATGCTGGAAGATGCACATGGACATCTCTGGCTGGGCACATCGCAGGGCGTCGTAAGAATTCTCGCCTCTGACCTGAACGATCTCTCGTCCGGCAAACTTCAGCGCATCTCCTCGACGCTGTTCATCAAGCAGGACGGCATGCCCTCCTCTGACTGCAGCGGCCCGTCGCGTCCTTCCGCAACTCGCCTTCCCAACGGAGTAATGTACTTCGCCACAAGCAAGGGGTTTGCGCGAACAACCCCGTTCGCCGAAACCGCCACCATGGCTCCGCCGACCGCCCGCATCAGCGGCTGGACCTTCGGAAATGACACACGCGCCGAATCGTTGTTGACCGGCGACCGGGTCGTGATCGACCCCTCCGAGGGTGAGATCAACTTCCGCTTCGACGCCAGCCGGCTCTCAAACCCGTCGCAGACGGAGTTCCGTTATCGCCTGACAGGCTATGACTCGGGCTGGGTGACCACCCACTCCCGTTATGCACGCTATCGCCGCATCCCGGCTGGTACTTACACCTTTGAGGTGCAGGCGCGCGTCGGCGGTGATCCATGGATGACTCCCGTGGCCTCCATCAGTGTGCGGCAGCGGCCACACTTCTATGCCACTTACACCTTCTATCTGCTGGTCGGCATGCTCGTCTTCTTCCTCGGTGCGCACCTGTACACGCGCAGAATCCGCCGCGTGAAAGGAAACATGGGCATCGTGCTGCAGGAACGCAACCGCATCGCGCGCGAGTGTCACGACACCCTGATGGCGGGCTTCGCCGCCATCTCATGGCAGCTCGAAACCGCATCCCGCACCCTCGATAAGGATGCGCATGAACTTACCGACGCGAAGAACGCCTGCGACATGGCGCGCAGTATGGTCTCGCACTGTCAGGCAGAGGCACGGCGCATCATCTGGGATCTGCGAGATACCGACGAAGTCACTGGAGTTCTCTCCCAGGCTCTGTCGAAGGCCATCAGCTCGCACTATAAGCAGGAGGATGTGGAGACCCGCATGGCCGTCGAAGGACGCGAGATTCTGCTTCCGCCGGCGTCGGTCCATCATCTCGTCTGCATCGGGCAGGAAGCCGTCTCCAACGCGCTGAGGCACGGGCAGCCGAAGTCTATCCTTGTGCATTTACGATATGATGAATCCGCACTAAAAATGGTGATTCACGACGATGGCGTTGGTTTCTCCCAGGATCGCACCGGGACCCGGCGCGGGCATTTCGGCCTGCTGGTAATGGAGGAGCGCGCGCGCAAGATCGGCGGACGCTTCAGCGTTGAGAGCGCACTCAATCGAGGCACTGAAGTCTCCGTCGTGTTGCCATACGACTCGCCTGACCCATCGCGGCGCTTGTCAGACACAGATGTAATCCGGTGGATCGGCCTATGAACCCCATCCGCGTCATTCTGATTGAAGATCACTTCCTCGCCCGGATGGCGCTGCACTCCGTGCTTTCAACTCATCCTCAAATCAAAGTGGTGGGCGAGGCCAGTGATGGTCAGCAGGGGATCGACCTCTACCACCAGCTCACGCCGGACGTCGTTCTGCTCGATCTGCGAATGCCACGGATGAGTGGCTTCGAGGTGCTGCAGCACATCCGTAAGGACTTCCCCACCGCCCGATGTATCGTGCTCTCCGCCTATCGCGGCAGCGAAGACATCTACCGCGCCGTACGTGGCGGGGCCATGGGCTACCTCACCAAAGACGCCTCCGGAGAAGAAGTCACCAATGCCGTGCTCACCGTAAGCCGCGGCCTCCGCTACATCCCCAAAGAGATTCTCCATCGCCTGGCCGAGCGCATGCCCTCGGTCGATCTCACTCCCCGCGAAAGCGAAGTGCTGACCTGCATCACACAAGGCTTCTCTAACCGCGAGATCGCCGAAGAGCTGGGAATCGCTGAAAAGACAGTCCGCATCCACGTCAGCTCCATCCTGGAAAAGATGGGCGCCCGCGATCGCACCCAGGCCACCATCTATGCCCTGCAGCGCGGTTTAGTCGACCTGCAGTAGTCCTTCCAGATCCTATCGACAGACGGGTGCCCCGTCCTCGCAACGCTAGGGCGGGTAAGGTTGGCACGATTCTAAGCAATCGGACGAGAGCACCAAAGGTGCTTTCTATACCAGCCGGACAGCGCAGCAAACGCCCGCGCGGCGCTGCACCAACGCCCATAAAACACGCCCACCGCAGATCAGGGACAATAGAACGATGAGCCTGATAGAGGATCGCGACCTGAAGCCCCTTCGCATTCCCTTTGCGAACAGCTATGCCCGGCTGCCGGAGAATTTCTACGCGCGAGTTGCACCCACACCCGTCACCACACCCAGGCTGGTGAAGCTGAACCTCCAGCTTGCTGATCTGCTGGGATTGGATGCTGAAGCCCTGGCCAGCCCGGAGGGCGTCGCTGTACTTGCAGGCAGTCGCGTCGCCGAAGGCTCGGAACCTCTCGCGATGGCCTACGCCGGCCACCAGTTCGGATACTTTGTGCGGCAGCTCGGTGATGGCAGGACAAACCTGCTCGGCGAAGTTGTGGGACGGGATGGCATCCGCTATGACATTCAGCTCAAAGGCTCGGGCCGCACACCCTTCTCGCGCAACGGCGACGGACGCGCCGCGATTGGACCGGTCTTGCGCGAATACATCGTCAGCGAAGCCATGGCCACATTGGGCGTGCCCACCACGCGATCGCTCGCCGCGGTAACCACCGGCCAGGCTGTCTTCCGCGTAACCGTGCTCCCTGGAGCCGTACTCACACGCGTCGCCGCAAGCCATCTTCGTGTCGGCACCTTTCAGTACTTCTTCGCGCAGGGAGACGTTGCCGCCCTCCGCAGACTTGCCGATTACGCCATCGGACGGCACTATTCAGAGGAGGCTGCCGCACCTGACGCAACTACAGCGACACGCCGCTATCGCGCATTCCTCGATGGAGTCGTCACCCGCCAGGCAAAGCTCGTAGCCCAGTGGATGCTGCTCGGCTTCATTCACGGCGTAATGAACACAGACAACACCTCGATCTCCGGAGAGACCATCGACTACGGTCCATGCGCCTTTATGGAGGCCTATCACCCGCGCACGGTCTTCAGTTCCATCGACCATCAGGGCCGCTACTCGTACAGCAACCAGCCAAATGCAATGCACTGGAACCTGGCGCGCCTTGCAGAGACAATCCTTCCTCTCCTGGTGGAAGAAGAGGGCGGCGATGAAGCCGGCCTCGCCTCCGCATACGAGTCGCTGGAACAATTTGGCAAACACTATGAGACTGCGCTCAACACAGGCATGCGGCGGAAGTTAGGCCTGACGAGAGAGCAGGAGGGCGACACAAACCTGATCGACGATCTGCTCAACCGCATGATGGAACAACACGCGGACTACACGCTGACTTTCCGCCGTCTCTGCGATGCTGCCGCCGGCACAGAAGGCAATGCGGCGGTCCGCTCGATGTTCACCGACCCGGCAGCATTCGACGAGTGGGAGCCACGGTGGCGCCATCGCCTGGCTCAGGAACCCCTCTCACCTGAAGAGCGCGCCGCACAGATGCGCCACACCAATCCCATCTACATCCCGCGCAATCACATGGTGGAGGCAGCCCTGGAAGCAGCAACTGAAAAGCAGGACTTCCAGCCCTTCGAAGATCTGCTACACGTACTGGCACAACCCTTCGACGAACGGCCCGGCCTCGAACGCTACGCAACTCCCGCTCGCCCCGAAGAGTACGTCACCAAAACCTTCTGCGGCACCTAATATGGCGCCGCCAGAGCTCCTAATGTTGTCATCCTGAGCGCCGGGGTCCCCGGCGAACTTGTTCGCTGGGGTGGGTTAGCGAAGGACCTGCTTTGTCTCTCGACGATACCCGCACGAGGCGGGTATCGTCGAAACCCATTACTGCTTCACAGCAATCGCCGAGATCTCGATCTTGGCATCGCCGATCAGACCAGCAACTTTCACTGTTGCCCGAGCCGGCTTCGGATTCGGCATCAGCCGCTTATAGACCTCGTTCATCTTGGGCACATCGTTGAGGTCGGTCACATACACAGTCACGCTGACCAGATCGGTCATCTTGAAACCGGCTTTCTCGACAACGCGCTGGATAGCTGCAATCGTGCGCTCTGTCTGGAACTCAATGGTGGTGCCAGTTACCTTGCCATGATCGTCCGGTCCCTGCTGACCAGCGACATACAGTGTGTTCCCTGCGATGAAGCCATCGGAGAACGGCATCTTCGGATTGAAGTCGACCGCCTTGTTCTGGGCGTGAGCGGTGAAGGGTGCAGCCAGCAACAAAGCCAGCACGGCGCGCATAAGGTTCTTGGTCACGGGTTCGAATGCCTCCAAAGTGAGATGGAGGTATTCTTTCACTTCATCCAGAAGGCCGAACTAGGCAAAGAGACCTATGCAAACAAGAAGTCCTGATCCCTGTTGCAGAGGGATCAGGACCTCGTTTGACCTGATGTAAATCTTTAACTCGCGACTTACTCCGCAGCCGCCACCGGCTGAACAGCGCCCTTCTTCACCCTGCGCTCACGCACAGCTCCGGCAAGATCGCGCAGCAGAATCTGCGTTTCGGCCCAATCGATACAGGCATCTGTAATGCTCTGGCCATACACCTGAGCTTTACCGTTCACGAGCGGCTGAGTACCTGCGACGAGATTGCTCTCGATCATCACACGCATGATGCGGCTATCACCCGCCGCAATCTGTCCAGCAACATCGCGGCAGACGGCGCCCTGCTTGCGGTGGTCTTTCCCGCTGTTCGCATGGCTGCAGTCGATCATGATGCGCGGCTTGACCCAGGCCTTTTCCATCTGCTCAGCAGTAGAAGCAACCGAGGCCGCATCGAAGTTCGTCGTCTGACGGCCGCCGCGCAGAATGATGTGGCAATCCGGATTTCCGGAGGTCAGCAAAATCGCCGACTGCCCCGTCTCCGAGGTTCCCAGAAATGTGTGCGGATGATTCGCCGAAAGAATCGCGTCGATCGCGATCTGCACATTGCCCGAGGTACCGTTCTTGAAACCAACCGGGCAGGAAAGTCCGGAGGCGAGTTGCCGGTGCACCTGGCTCTCCGTCGTACGGGCTCCGATGGCGCCCCAGCTGACAAGATCCGCCACGTACTGCGGCGAGATCATATCCAGAAACTCCGTGCCTGCCGGTACGCCCATCTCCGCCAGATCGAGCAGCAGGCGGCGTGCGATGCGAAGGCCGTCATTGATGCGGAATGACTCATCGAGGTACGGGTCATTGATCAGGCCCTTCCAGCCGACCGTAGTGCGCGGCTTCTCAAAGTAGAGCCGCATCACGATCATCAGCTCGTCCGAGAGCTCCGTAATCGCCTCGCGCAGCAGCCCGGCATACTCGCGGGCGGCGTCTGGGTCGTGGATCGAGCAAGGCCCGACCACCACAACAAGACGATCGTCGATGCCGTCGAGAACCTCGACGACCTGGCGACGCGCATCAAAAACGGTAGCCGAGGCCCGCTCAGTGATGGGCATCTCTTCTTCCAGAAAGACCGGAGGTAGAACAACTCGGGTCGACTTAATTCTTAGATTGTTGGTCGTGTAAAGCAAAGCGGGCGCCGGAAAGGTTGGTTTCTGAGCAGAATTCCGGAATCCCGGGGCAACTCAGGACGCACTTAAGCTTCTTATGGCGGAGGGAGAGGGATTCGAACCCCCGTTGGACTTTCGCCCAAAGCGGTTTTCAAGACCGCCTGTTTCAACCACTCACACATCCCTCCGCTTGAGGCAGGTGCGCTGAGGGTTAGCATACCAAGCCCACCCCTCCGGGTGCGATTTTCGCCCGTTTTTCGTGCTCCTTTTTCAGGTAGAAGTGCTCTAATGAGAAGAGGATATGGCTACCGTAGCATCATCTCCGGCGCGCCCGGCGCAACGGGCGAGGACCTTTGAGAGCACCCTGAAGTCCGCCAAGACCTCCCTGATGTTCTCGGAGACGATAAACCTCGCCATTGACAGCTTTAAGGCCAGCAAGGCCCGCTTTCTACTCACCATGCTGGGCATGGTGATCGGGTCCGCCTCCATCATCCTGGTCGTCACCCTGGGCCTTACCGGCAAGGATTACGCCCTGAACCTGATCTCCTCGATCGGCCCCAACATGATCGAGATGCAGTTCAACGGCGGCAGCGTCGCCGGGCCCGACAACACCTCCACCCCCGATTTCATGACCAATGCCGATATGGAAGCGGTTAAATCCGCCGTCCCCGGCATCATCGCCTCCTCGCCGATGCTTGAGTTCCATGACCGCATCAGCATGGGCAGCGGCATCACTAAAGACGCTATGCTGCTGGGTGTCTCGCCGCAGTACAAACAGGTACGCAATCTGAAGGTGCTGAGCGGCCGCTTCTTTGACGAGCAGGACGCCACTTCGCACGCCAAAGTAGCTGTCATCGTCAAGTCTCTGGCCCGCGCGCTCTTCGGCGGCTCGGAGGGCGCCGTCGGCAACACACTGACCGTCAGCGGAATTCCCTTTCTGATCGTCGGCGTCTTCGAAGAAAGCGTGGAGACCTTCGGCCAATCAGAGATCAGCGACCAGACCATCCTGATCCCCTATCAAGTCGCCCGCTACTTCCAGGGCACAGACAGCGTAAAGCAGATCTTCTTTACAGTGGCCCGCAGCTCCCAGGTTGAGCCCGCCGCCAAGCGCATTCTGGAGATCATCAAAGCCCGCCATCGTCCCACCAGCGTTTATACCGCCTTTACCCTGACGCAGGTGCTACACGTAATGGCTCAGATCGCCACCATGCTGACCATCGTGCTCACATTAGCTGCTGCCATCACGCTCATTGTGAGTGGTGTGGGCATTATGAACTCCATGCTGGCCAATGTGCAGGCGCGTATCCGGGAGATCGGCATTCGCAAAGCCCTGGGCGCCACCCGGCGCGAGATCCTGATGCAGTTCCTCACCGAGAGTGTCTTTCTTTCACTCTCCGGCGGTGTCGTCGGCACCGTTATTGGCCTGGCGATTCCATTCACTGTCACCTTCCTGACACCCGTCAAGGTTCCTCATTCCTGGATGTCGGCCGTGGTTGCGTTGCTGACATCGGTCATCGTAGGCGTAATCTTCGGCACGTTACCTGCGCGCCGCGCCGCGGAACTCGACCCGGTTACCACCCTGAAGTACGAATAAAAAGATCTTGTTCTCAGAACGAAGAAAAGCCCGCGAAGTCGCGGGCTTTTACTTCATAACATCAATCTTGAACTACATCACCAGAGCAACACGCGCCAACTCGCGCTGCATGGTCTCCAATGAACAGGAAGCGGACTCAATGCGTGTGGCAGCATTCCGTGCCGCCTGATTCGATACGCCATAGCCGCGACCCATTAGGAAGTTGGAAATCAACTCCCCTGCCTGCCAGCTATCCAGCCCTGATTGCAACAGGTCGTTCCGCAGGCCTGCGAGGTCCTGTTCCGTGAACTTCTCGATGCCGTTTTCTGTCTCCTGTGCCATCTGCCTCTCCGCCCTTTCGTGATCTTTCCTTCCCACCTGTTATTGATTAGACGCTTTTGCAGCCATCGAGTTGCAGCATTTGAAGTAACCAGTTGTAACCCTTTTGTGACATTTTCTTACGCACAACAGGCAACCCCGGTTCCCGGTACGATTGTTATGGAGACAAAAAAGACGTGGCCAAGCTGTTAGATGGAGTCGCCATTGCCGGCGAGATTAAGAACGAAGTTGCCGCTGAAGCCAAAGAACTGGCTGCGCGCGGCATTGCCCCCAAACTAGTTGTCGTGCTGGTCGGCCATGTTGCCGCCTCTGAAATTTATGTCCGCAGCAAGGTAAAAACCTGTGGTGAGCTCGGCATCGGCAGCGAGATGATTACTCCGCCTGAGACCATCACCACCGAAGAGATGCTCACTCTGGTCGCAGAACTCAACGCACGTCCGGATGTCGACGGCATCCTGATTCAGCTTCCGCTACCGAAGCAGGTCGACACTAAACGGCTGCTTGAAGCGATCGATCCGCAGAAAGACGTCGACGGCTTTCATCCAGTCAACGCAGGCCGCCTGCAGGCAGGTCAACCCGCGCTTGCTCCTTGCACACCTGCAGGCATCATCGAGATTCTTCAGCGCAGCAAGATCGCAATCGCTGGAGCCAATGCAGTTGTCGTGGGACGCAGCGATATCGTCGGCAAGCCCGCGGCCATGATGCTTCTGAATGGGAGCGCCACGGTGAGTGTCTGCCACTCGAAGACTACCAACCTGGTGAATTACACCCGCCACGCTGACATTCTCGTGGCCGCCATCGGCCGCCCCGGTTTCATCACGGAAGAGATGGTCAAGCCCGGCGCGACCATCATCGACGTTGGTATCAACCGCGTGAACGATCGCGCTGAGATGGAGAAGTTCTTCCCCAACGACACGACTCGTGCTGAAGGCTTCGACAAGCGAGGATATACCGTCGTCGGTGATGTCGATCCTCGCGCCTTTGCCGTGAGCGGCGCCTATACTCCGGTCCCCGGAGGCGTAGGAGCATTGACGATCGCGATGCTGATGAAGAACACCGTCCGCGCAGCCCGGCAGCGCCGGGGCGTGTAAAGATGCTGCGTGTCGGACTTACAGGCGGCCTCGGTAGTGGCAAATCGACCGTGGCCGCAATGCTTGTCGAACTCGGGGCACACGTCACCCAGGCCGATGAGGTCGGGCGCCGGCTGATGCAGCCTGGTCAGATCGTCTTCGACCAAATCGTGGCGCACTTCGGCGTAGAAGTGCTCGCGGCCGACGGCACTCTGAACCGCACTCGGCTGGCAAAGATTGCTTTCGCTGACGGCCGCGTCGAGGAGCTGAACGCCATCGTCCATCCCGCAACCATTGCAGCCCAGGCCGGATGGATGACAGAGATCGGCGAGCGCGAACCTGAAGCCATCTGCGTCGTCGAAACCGCGTTGCTCTTCGAGACAAAACACGGCAACCTGCGCGATCGCTTCGACCGGATTGTGCTGGTCTATGCGCCGGAGCAGCTCCGTATTGAACGCTTTCTGGCACGGCAGCCGGGAGCGACGATAGAGGATGCGCGCCGCCGTATGGAAGCGCAGATGTCAGACTTTGAAAAGATGCAGCGCTCTCACTTCCTGATCCGCAACGACGGCACGTTGGAAGATCTACGCCGCCAGGTTGTCCAGGTGTGGGAAGCGCTCAAAGCGGCCTCGCAGGGATAGCTCTCCCGGGCCTAGAATCTTCTAAAGCCTGAACTTCACAGGCGAAGGAAACGTAAAGGAAGTTATATGAAGATGCGTCGCGTACTGCTCGTGCTCCTTTTGGTGGGCGGCTTCTACCTGCTGACCAACTACATGGTGCCGTCAGGAGCCATCGGTAACTGGGTCAAGAGCGCCTTCCCGTCGCTACCCGGAAATGGAACAACTGCGGTCAATGGCCCTCTGGGCAACTTCCACATGACCGTCGCCAATGCCGCGCCGGAGTTCGACAGCGAAGAGCAGAATAATATCAACGTCTATAAGCGGACGCTGCCCAGCGTGGTGAACGTTACCTCCACCACCGTGGCCTTCGACTTCTTCTACGGTCCGGTTCCCCAGCAGGGTATGGGCACCGGCTTCATCATCGACAAAGAAGGCCACATCCTCACCAATAACCACGTGATTCAGGATGGCCAGCGCATCGAAGTCACGCTGAGCGACAAGCACAAGTACAAAGCCAATGTGGTTCAGGTGGATAAGAGCCATGATCTTGCATTGCTGCAGATCAATGCGCCGAACCTGACTCCTGTCACCCTGGCCGACTCCAAGAACATCGTTGTTGGACAGAAGGTCTACGCCATCGGCAATCCCTTTGGCCTGAACGGGACCATGACCCGCGGCATTATCTCCGCTCTTCGTTCTGTCCGCGGACCGACAGGAGCAGCCATCGACAACGCCATCCAGACCGACGCGGCCATCAACCCCGGCAACTCCGGTGGACCGCTGCTGAACTCGCGCGGCGAGGTCATCGGCATCAACACGATGATCGCCTCCAACGGCAGCGACCAGAGCGCAGGCATCGGCTTCGCAATTCCCATCAACACCGCTCGCGCCTTCGTCGATGACCTGGCACGCTACGGCCACGTTCGCCGTCCGGCGCTGGATGTCGTCACATTGCCCATCGGCCCGGACATCGCCGAGCAGCTCGGCCTCGCGGCAGACTACGGAGTCCTGGTGGAGCGGGTGCTCCCCGGCGGTGCAGCAGAACGCGCCGGCCTCAAAGGCGGCTCACAGCGCGCCTACATGGGCAACACTCCGGTAATGATCGGCGGTGATCTCATCGTCGCCATCGACGGACAGGAGATCACCAGCCAGCAGGACGTCTCCGACGTGATGAACTCCCATAAGGCAGGCGACACCGTCACCGTCACCATCTTCCGCGGACGCAAGAAGATTGAAATGCGCGTCACCCTGAGCGAAGCCAGCGAACGCCAGACATAGTACCGCCACGAATCTGGGTGCCCCATCCATACTGCGTAGCAGGATGGGTGGGATCTTCACCCAACATATTTCGCGCACAAACGAAAACGCTCCGCATCTCTGCGGAGCGTTTTCACATTAACCCGCAACCCTGGAGCATTTTCCCTGTGGGTGTGATGTAGCGCCTCCGTATCTATGGGCGTTTTCCGCAATGAAAACGCTGCTGCACACCCCTTCCGGGATACCCAGCAACAGGGAAAAATGCTCTACTGCGTCACTCCAGTCTCAAAGAACTTCGTCGCCTGCCCGCCGATCACGCGATACAGCGCAAACGATCGCGCCTGTTCTCCGCGCAGTTCCATCACCAGACTCGCACGATTGGATGCCTCCGCGTCCACAACACCCACCAGATGCATCCGCGGCGTTGTATCCATGTGGATGGCATCGGTCACCGTCTTCACCGCCACCTGCGGCTCGCCGAAGCTGTCATTCTGCGCAACGATCGTGACATATTTCACCGGCGTCCCTCCCTCACCATTCGTATGAGCCTCCAGCACAAAGACCGGCGCGCTGTTATAGCTGAGCTCAAAGGCGGAGAACTTCTCATCGGCGAGTTTCACAGCAGGAGTCTCAGCAACTGGAGCAGCCTTCAGCTTGCTGCGCGCTCCCGTGGAACGGCTCACACCACCAGTCTTGATCGGCGCGGGACTAACAGCCGGAAGCGGAGCCACCATCGACATCGCCACCTTCTCAAGCTTGGTCTGGATCTCCGTCTTCTCCGAAGGATCGCGGAAACGATAGGTGAAGTCATGGATCTCGCGCGACGCAGCATCGCTGACGGCAACGATCTGATGCAGGTTGGCCGGTATGCCGCTTAGTTGCGGCGCCTCCGCCAGCTTGGCTGGCTTACCGCGCATGATCTTGGGACGATCAGGATCGTCATTCAGATCGCCCAGCGTCTGCACGTTGGCAGTGTCGTTCTTAATCGCGTCACGCTTCTCCTTCTCCGTGCGCTTCTTCAGCGTGGGACGATCGGCGTCGTCGGATGGATCGTCCCCGACGCCAGTGACACCGCTCTGATCCTTATCCTTCCCGTTCTTGCTGTCCTTCGAATCCTTTGAGTTCGACTTGTCCTTCTTATCTTTATCTTTGCGGCCGAGCTTGGGACGGCTGTCATCCTTATCAGCGGACTCCAGTACGACCTTTTGCGGAGGCTTGGGCTTATCCACCGGCAAAGGTTGCCACTTGCCATATCCCATCCATCCCTGGTCGTACACGCTGCTGACGGCCGCGTCCGGCTTCAGATTGCGTGCGAAGTCCAGGTCGAGCAATCCCTTGGGCTCACCGGCGTCCTGCAGCTCATACACAACGTCCGTGCTCAGCGCCAGCGGGACAGGCCGCGCCAGGTAAAGGCCGGCATCCTGGTAATCTCCGTCGACGAACAGCGAGACAGGGACCAAGCGGCTTGCCAGCGGTTTCTTGATGTCGTCGCCGGTCCACTCATACACGCCGATTGCACGGGTGACATTGTCTTTCTTGGCAACGCGATGCATCTGGGCCGGCGCTGCGGCCACCATCACCGCAACGGCGGCGAATCCGATTCCTCTGGAAACTCTCATCACACTCATAAGACGGCCAATCTCGCGATTCCGCTACCTTGCAGTCCTGCCTTGCGGCCCTGTCTTGCAGCTAAGACCGCAGGCGCTGTACCTTTGCATCCATGCCACCACAAGCAGGCGACATTATCGAAGACTTTACCCTCAACGATCAGGACGGCAACCCGGTCACCCTATCCAGCTTTGACCCCAAACCTGTCGTTTTGTTCTTTTACCCCAAAGCAGATACCCCTGGCTGCACCATCGAAGCCTGCGGCTTTCGGGACGCCATCGACAAGTTGAAAAAGGCGGGTGTGGCCGTTCTGGGCATCTCCCGCGACACCGTAAAGGCACAGAAGAAATTCGCCGAAAAGTACGACCTGAACTACCCTCTTCTGGCCGACCCAGACCAGAAGATCTGCAACTACTTCGACGTCATTAAACAGAAAACGATGTACGGCAAACCGGTAACCGGAATCGAGCGCACCACCTACCTGATCGGCCCCGGCCGCAAGCTGCTGCACATCTTCCCCAAAGTAAAGCCGGAAGGCCACGCCGAAGAAGTTCTGGCGTACGTAAACGGCAACAAGTAGCGACCTTTCGGTTTTATAGCTGTCATCCTGAGCGAAGCGAAGGACCCGCTTCTATTACAGCCACATACAGCCACAAATTTGGTTCCCCCATCCATCCTGCCTTGCAGGATGGATGGTATCTCGCGAAGCGAGATCCAGCTTTACTCGACCGAAACAAAACCTATCCTGACCGATCCAGCTATCTCCAACTTCTTCCCCGCCTGACGCTCCCGATATGCAAGTCCCAGCGGAAAAACATGGAAGGTCAGCACAGACTTCGCTTCCACCACAGCCTCAGTTCCCTTGGCCGGCGCGTCCCCAAGCTCGTGCGTGCCTTCCTTGCCCAAGATCACAATGACATCGCTCAGCACTTCCTCTTGCCCAACCGCTTCCACCTGCAGCGAAAGCTCTCCAGCGCTGCCGATCTCCCCTGCCTTGGCAACGGCAACCACCGTAACCGTCACCGGAGCTCCCACAGCGAAGGCACGGCCCTCGATAGTAACGGCCTCAGTAAGCTGACCGCGCAAGGTCTGGCCATTCCGGGCATCCGCTGAACTGACACGCTCCTGCATCTGAACCTTCAGCAGCGTTCCAGAACTTTCATTCGCGCCATCGGCTGTCGATGATTGCTGTGCCGCACCCGAGCCGAGGGACAGAAGCATCCCCATCAGAAAGATCAAAACCCGATCGAACATGTCTTTTGAACTCCGGATGAGAACACTCCCGACGGGAGTACTGAGCCCTATTATCTAGGACCTACTGTCCCAAGGTGGAAGTTGCCCAGGGAAAGCAGGCCTATCCCACCATCAGGAAATGCTGCGTCCCTTTTACCGGAGCATCCAGCCGCCGGAAAAGAGCCTGCAGATCCCGATTATTGTGCACGAAATCGATCTGCGAGGTATCGATCACCAGCAGGTCGCTGGCCGTGTAGCGGGAGAAGAAGTGCTCATACGCCTCGATCACCGTCTCCAGATACTCCTCGCTGACAGCACGTTCCCCGGGAACGCCCTTTCGTTTCAGGCGTGTGCGCAGCACATCAGGGGTCGCCTTCAGATAGATCACCAGGTCAGGCGTCGAAAGGTTAGAGCGCATGGGCTCATAGAAGCGGTTGTAGAGCTTCAGTTCGTCGTCCCCCAGGTTCAGGCAGGCAAAGAGCTTGTCTTTCTCGAAGATGTAGTCGGAAACAACGCTCTGGCGCACAAGACCACCGCCAGCGTTCCGTTCCGCAGCCTGTAACTGGTTATATCGAGCCTCGAGAAACCACATCTGGGTCGGGAAGGCCATGCCCGGTTCCTGCCGATAAAAGCGATCGAGAAATGGATTATCTTCCGGCTCGGTAACGCGATGAGCGTCCATCTTTTCGGCCAGCATGCCTGCCAGGGTCGATTTCCCCACACGGATGGGCCCTTCAATGGCGATGTAATTGGGCAAATCGAACAGCATGACAAAATCCTCCGGAAAGGCGAATAAAAAGCAAAATATCACCCGCCTGATGCCGCGCCAAGTAACGAACGAAGCACATGGCAGTGTTCCACCATTGCGATATATCGGTATCTTGATTGCTGATAACGGTCGGATTCCACAAACCCTGGATCTGAAAGGCATTATTAAGAGACATGCTTTTCCCTGTACTTGCTGGAACGGCTGCGGCCGCGGGCATCGGCGTCTCCATTTACGCGGCCTACCGGCCGGAGTCGCAGATCTACGGCGCCACCATCGTTGCCGGACCCAACCCGAGCCAGGTCGCATTGACCTACGACGACGGACCGAATCCCGATGCGACCCCGCAGCTCCTCGACGTCCTGGCGCGGCACGAGGTGCGGGCGACCTTCTTCATGGTGGGCAGCTTTGTCAAGGCTCAGCCGGAGCTGGCTAGGCGGGTCGCTGCCGCCGGGCATCTGATCGGCAATCACACCCTCACCCACCCGAACCTGGCCATCACTTCGTCCCCGGAGACACGGCGCCAGCTCGCGGAGACCAACAACATCCTGGAACAGACTTTGGGACAGAAGATTCGCTTCTTCCGTCCTCCCTTCGGAGTTCGCCGTCCCGCCACCCTCCGCATTGCGCGAGAACTTGACCTGGTTCCAGTCCAGTGGAATGTCGCCGCGCAGGATTGGAATCCCGCCACGCCGCAGCAGCTTCTGGACCGGCTGGAGCGCGGCATCGCGAAGAACCGGCAGAAGAACCAGGCCTCCAACCTTCTGCTGCATGACGGCGGCCCCCTGGGGCTGGGAGCAAAGCGCATGCCGACCGTGGAAGCCACAGCTCTGCTGCTGGAAAGAAATATCAGGAACCTTACATTTGTCACTCCCGAAATTTGGGCTTGAGCATTTTTCCTGTGGGTGCAGTGTAGGGCTTCGGCATCTATGGGCGTTTTCCGCAATGAAAACGCCGCTGCACGATCCTTCCGGGATACCCGTCAACAGGAAAAATGCTTTTAAGCTCCTACAATTTCCTCACCGCTGTCACGTTTCTATCGTTAGAGCATTCCCTATAGGAGTAACGTAGACCTTCCACATCTACGGGCGTTTTCCGAAATGAAAACGCCGCTGCACGCCCCTTCCGGAATATCCAGCAATAGGGGAAAACGCTCTTTAGAGGAAAGACCCGTATGAGCACGCAGACCCAGGCACAGGCGCCTCCGCACGTCCACCAGGAACCGATGTCGATGCGTGAGGTGTTGAAGATCACCACCATGCGCCGCCTCTGGTACGCACAGGTGGTCTCGAACTTCGGCGATTTTCTGGCGCTGTTCGCCGTCATCAGTGTGCTGACCTTCAACCTGCATGCCACGGCGCAGCAGGTAACCGGCGTGCAGATCGCCTATCAGTTGCCGATTGCCCTTCTGGGTATCGTCGCCGGTGTCTTTGTCGACCGCTGGTCACTCAAGGGAACGCTGATCGCCAGCGATCTTGCGCGCGCGGTTCTGTGTCTGTTGCTCATCTGGGCCGGAGCGACGATGCAGTTTTATTTGATTCTCGCCGCCATCTCCATCGTCTCCAGCTTCTTCAATCCGGCACAGGGAGTCACGCTCCGCACGGCTGTGCCGATGCATGGCCTGCGCTCCGCCAATGCTCTGATGCAGCAGGTGATGTTCATTATGCGCATCATCGGTCCGGCGGCTGCAGGCGTATTGGTAACAGCCCTGGGAGCGAAGGCCTGCTACATCGTAGATGCGATCAGCTTCGTGGCCTCCGCCGGCTTTATCGCCAGCATCACTATCACGCGTCCGCCAGTGGCTGCGGAACACCAGACCACCAAGACCGGAGTCGCGCGCGTACTGCATGACATGCAGCAGGGCATCCAGTTCATCGTGCATCATGCGGCACTGTTGTTCGTGATCCTCGCACTCGCCTCCGGCATGTTCGTGCTGGGATGCTTCGGTCCGCTCATCGCCGTCTACGTGCGCGACGTGCTACATGCCACCACACCGCGTTCCTTTGGAGCGGCCTCAGCCTCCATCGGCGCCGGCATTCTGCTGGGCATGAACCTGCTGAATACCTTTGGCAAGAAGATGAAGAACACGGTGCTGGTCTACGCCGGCCTGAGTGGAATTGCTATCGGCCTGGTGATCCTTGCCGGTATTCCCTATCTGGCCACATGCATCCTCGGCAACCTGGTGATCGGCCTCTCTGTCGCGGGCATCATCATCCCGGCACAGACGATGATCCAGCAGGAGACGCCGCACCATCTGATGGGCCGCGTCGGATCGACACTGATGTCGATGATCTTCACCGCACAGATCCTGGGCCTGATCCTCTCAGGCATACTGGCACAACACACCGGCACCCGCCAGGTCTTCACACTCTGCGCCGTGCTCCTGCTGATCCTGATGGCAGTCGGCAAACTCTTCATGGAACCCAAAACACCAGCGACAACCTGAAGTGCCCACACACCGGGTACCCCAGGTCCCCCAAGGGACCTGGGTATTCGCGCTACGCGCGAACCGTCTTTAGCAATTCCCACTCCACCAGGGTGCCCCGCCCTAACGGGAATCACATTCAGACCCCAGCAAACGCCTTCCGCGCCGCCACAACCGTCTTCTCCACCTCATCCTTACCATGCGCCAAACCAATAAACGCAGCCTCAAACTGCGAAGGCGGCAACCACACACCTTCCTCCATCATGGCGCGATGGAACCGGCCAAACGCGGCCGTATCACTCTTCGCCGCGTCCTCGAAATTCTCCACAGCATTTCAGACGGCCTACGGTAGCCGATCCCGCAGCCATGGCCAGAGGATTGCCGCTCAGCGTTCCTGCCTGGTAGACAGGGCCAAGTGGAGCGAGCATGTTCATCACATCCTCACGTCCGCCGAAGACTCCGACCGGCAGACCGCCACCGACGATCTTGCCCATGGTGGTGAGATCGGGCTTGATACCGAAGCGCTGTTGCGCCCCGCCGAGCGCCAGGCGGAAGCCGGTCATCACCTCATCAAAGATCAAAAGGGCGCCTTCTTCCAGAGTTAGCGCCCGTAGCGCTTCCAGATATCCAGCCTTAGGAATCAGCGTGCCTGCATTGCCGACAACCGGTTCCAGGATGATGGCCGCGATATCGCCCTTATGCTTCGCGAATGCGGCTTCAACAGAAGCGATATCGTTGTAAGGCAACGCGAGCGTGAAGTGTGCGACCTCATCCGGAACTCCGGCGCTGCCGGGGATGCCGAAGGTAGCAACGCCGGAACCAGCCTTCACCAGCAGTCCATCCGCGTGGCCGTGATAGCAGCCCTCGAACTTGATGACGTAGCGGCGCCTTGTAAAACCGCGGGCGACACGAATGGCGGACATCGTCGCTTCTGTCCCAGAACTGACAAAGCGCATGCGCTCCATCGACGGAACCGCCGTGCGGATAAGCTCCCCGAGCTCAGCCTCGCCGGCATGAGAAGCGCCGAAGCTGGCGCTGCGGCCGGCGGCATAGCGGATCGCGTCGACAACCTCGGGCACGGCATGGCCCAGAATCATCGGTCCCCAGGAGCCGAAATAGTCGATGTAACGATTGCCATCGGCGTCATACAGATAGGCGCCCTGGGCGCGTTCCAGGAAGGGAGCATCGCCACCCACGGAACGGAAGGCGCGCACCGGCGAGTTCACACCGCCGGGAAAAAGACCTTCGGCACGACGCTGCAGCGAACGGGACATTTCCAGCACTCGAGTCATCTAATTCAGTATAGAAAGGCGGAAGGAGGCTCGGACGATGACCGCACAGGAACGGCAACGACTCTCGGGCAGGGACATCCTGCTCTACGACGGCGTCTGCGCCCTCTGTAACGGCGTCGTGCATTTTGCCGCGCAACGCGATCCCACAGGCCGTCTCCTGTTTCTACCGCTCGCCTCCCGCCTGGGAGCAGAATTGCTCCGGCGGTATGGCATCACTGCCGCGACCCTGAACTCCGTCGTCGTGCTGGAACATGCCCTCACCCCACAAGAGCGGATCTCCCTGCGCACCAGGGCGGTCGCAAAGGTCATGGTGCGACTAACCCGGCCTTGGAGAATTCTGGGACGGATCCTGATGGCGATTCCGTCGTGGCTGGGCGACCCTGTCTACCGGCTGGTCGCCCGGATTCGCT
>JAEKKE010000039.1 GCA_019510535.1 Acidobacteriota bacterium | reverse complement strand
ATCGACATTGCGGATCTCCGCAGTGCCGCGCAACTGCTCCGGAGTCTTCAGAGGGCCGGAGAAGTCCATTGAGCCGGCAAGATTCGAGGTGGCCTTGAGGTTCGTCTTATTCAGCGCCTTCAAGACGTTTTCGATGTTGAGATTACTGAACTGCAGCTTGCCCTGTGAGTCGTAGTTCCCGGTGAGCTGGGCCTGAGCGTCCACATTCATCGCGGCATGCAGCAGAGTCGATTGTCCCTTCAGATAGACCGTTGAACCCTGGCTATGGGCATCTGCCGTCAACTCACCCACCGGCGAACCGTCTAACGTAACGTTGGTCACGCGCAGATTCGCCTGCAGGTTCGGTTGATCCAGCGGGCCCTTCGCATCCAGGGTTGCAGTCAGAATCCCGTCGACCGGTAGGTTCCGCTTCTTCACATTCTCGAAGGCGGAGAGCCGTAGATCGCGCGTCTGCACGTGCGCATGCACCTGTTTGTTATCGATGTCATAGCCGGCGTCTCCGCTCAGCACCTGTACGTTGTGAGCACGGATCAACAGATTTTCGCCATCGATCGTGTGCCCGTGGACGTTCAGGTCCGTCTGCGCCAACTGGAATGGCTCACCGTAGGCCACACCATCGCGCAACGCTACCGTGCCTTTGCCGTTCAGATTTCCAATGGTGCCGGCCAGATGACCATTGACGTTCAAGGTTCCGGTTACCGGCAGATTCGACTGTCCGGCCATCTGCAATGCTTCCACAACGTCCGCATCGGCCAATTGCACATCGGCATCCACCACCGAATCTTTGTCCCACTCGTAGGACGAAACACCTCGACGCCCCTGGATGTGGTGTGCCTTCACTGAGCCATGAGCATGCAGCAACGAGTGCCCGCGCTTCAGCGTCGAGCTCGCAACCGCCAGCCCCTGCGGTGTGTATTCCGCGTCGGCAATGAGGGAATCGATAAGCAGCGTTGAGTCCGGCGCCACCTTCGCTTCCACTCCAGTCGCTTCCAGATGCCCTTTGATATCCAGTGAGGCCATCGGACCCGATGCTGTGCCATGGAAGGTCGCTGCTCCCTGCAGGTCGATGGGCAGCGCGCTGGCGCCCCGCTTCTCCTGGGGGTCATAACCGATGGCCGTCAGTATCGAATCCAACTCGGCGAGATTCCCCATTACGATATTGGTGCGCAGAGCGGTGGCGGCGTCTCCCTTATCGACACCCAGCACACCATTTGCCTCCAGCGTCGTATATGGAGTCTTTGCCGTGAGTTGCTGGATGTTCACGATCTCTCCCTGTCCGCGATACTCAGCAACGACAGAGCCGGAGACCGGAACATTCTGTCTCCCCGGCACCTGCCGTCCGGTCGGCGCCAGCTTCAGGTTCGCATTCACAATCACAGAGTCTTCGATGTGAGCGAAGTCTCCGCCCCATTCGGCCTTCGCTGGCCCGGTTACCGCCACATCCAGGCCAAGGTCGGTAAAGCCGCGCGGCTGCGTAATCTCTTCAATGGCGCGCAGGCTTACGCGCGTCAATGTGACATCGACATAAGCATGCGACCGCACGCCCTTCGGCAACGTGCGATTCCCTTCTGCCGGCGGCTTGGAATTCAACGCCTTCGCCGTTGTATTCGCCGTCTGCTGGCCAGCGGCAACCGTGGGCGATTTCTGGGCTGTATCTTCGGGAATCTGTCCCAGCCAGTTGTTGATCCGCATATCGCCGGCAATATGGCCGCCATCCGACAGATCGATCAACATCGCGTTCAGCAGTAGTTCGGTCGGCGTAACGTGCAACTTGGTATCGAGATCCACACCGTGCACACGAACAAACTGATCCGTATAGCCTGCTCCACGCGCCTTGACGGTTCCGGCGACCAGGTAGCCCTTCTGGCATTCAGGATCCGGCGGCAATGTCTTTACGTTAGCCGGACTTTGAGCCGGGTGACGCCTCTGCCAGAAGTGTGGCTGCTTCTGTGCCTCCTGGGGCGCAACCGCACAGCTATGAGCGGTCATGTCCAGTGTGACGTTCCCTGCATTCAGGCCTGGAAAACCACTCAACACCGAGATCTGCTTGATCTCCAGATCGCCTTTTGCCGTTGCCTCCCAGACCGGATTGTCGAAGTGTTCGAGCTGCGCCGTCAGGTCCAGCTTCGAGCTCTCGCCGGTCGCCAGGTGCAGACTCTTCAGCGCCACCATCGAGCGGCCCAGCTCAATCTCGGCGGTCATGTGCGACTTCGCCTCAGGCATCTCCTGCATCTTCGTCGTCAGGTCGTTAAGAGCGACGGAAATGCCATAGCGGTCAGATGACGAGAGATAGCGCACATTCACACCGAGCTGACGCGCAGCCATCTCGAATGGAATTGGCTTGTCATTCATCAGAACGACTCCATCCACGACCTCGGCTTTGGCTGCCTTGAGGTCCAGCAGCGTGTCCTGAATTGGCTTCGTACTTGCACTCTTCTTCTTCGGAACCGGCTGATTGGTACTGCCGTCAGCATTGACGATCATGTGAAACTGAGGATGCTCCACGCGTAGCAGGCTCAGATGCACCTTTGACATCAGACCGCCTGCCGCTCGCTGCAGTAGATTGCCGATCGTGATGCGCACCACGATGCGATCAACGGAGAGATATGGCGCCTCTCCCTTTGGCTCAGTCCCGTGAATCACGAGGCCATCCACTTCTGCTGCCAGATGCCACAGATTGAACTGAATCGAACCAATCTCCACACGGCCGCCGGTGGCTTCTTCCAGGATCGACACCACCTGTCCTGCCACGCGCTTCTGGAAGTCCTGGGTGTGGGTGTACAAGGTCAGCAGAGCCGTCAGCAACAGCAACAACGTGCCGGTTCCGGCAAAGATCCATGCCGCAATCCGCATGACCTTACGCCGTGGCGGATTGCCTGGCAAAAGGGGTACGTTCTCGTCGGACTGCTGGTTCTGCTGGGGAAGAAGCTCGCTCATGGCGCGACCTCCCCATCCTTGAAGATGCGTACGCTGCCCTGCTCCCGCAAGCTCTTTAGCCAGTCCTGCAGCATGGCGGAGACCTGCTGCTGCAACAGAACTTCTTCAATGCGTGAGGAGATCTGATCCAGCGGTGGCGGTGTTCCACCTCGCGCCTTCACCTCTGGCACAAGGGTCTTCTCGTAGTACTCCGAGATCTGCTGGTCGGTGATGCTTGCTCCCGACCGGAACCTCTGCTCAATGAAACGCAGCACCGTCATGCGCTGACGCCAGTGCTCACGCATCTCCGGCTCGGTGATGCCGTATTGTGAGAGGAACTCCTTCCAGCCATTTTCATTAGCGCTGCATTTATAGATCTGGCACTCAGAGAGCTGTTTTTTTAACTTCTCCAGCTCCGCATCGACCTCCTCGTCGCTCACCGGCTCAAGCTGCTGCTCCAGAGCCTGCTGATACACAAGAGTGCGATCGATCAGCCGGTTGAGTGCCTGCTCGTAGGGAGTACCACCTCGCGCAATGCGGAAGGGCTGAATCTCCGCAAACCGCATCTCCTGATTGACGTCACTCTCCAGGATGAGCTGTTTGTTGACGATGGCAACGACGCGATCCAGCAGCTCGCCTTGCTTTGGCGCATCGCCTTGCTTTGGCGCATCGCCTTGCTTTGGAGCATCGCCCTGCTTTGGAGCCGTTGTCGGCGCAGGCGTCTGCTGTGCCATGGCGCTCATGGAAGCTGCCAGAGCCAGTACTGCAATCGTCCTGTGCCAACACGTCATCATCAGAAGGTCTGCCCAATGCTGAAGAAGAAGTTGAAGTGGCTCGCACGTCCCGCAAATCCTTTGACCTGTGGGTACGGTAGCGAATAGTCATTGACCACCGGATAATATGGCGGATTCAGGTTATAGCTGAAGTCCACACGAAGCGGCCCGACCGGAGTCTTATACCGTGCGCCCGTACCGATCGCATGCGAGAAATAGTTGAAGTCGCAGGTACCAGTCGTTACGCCGGTAAAGACCTTGCAGGTCTGCTCATTGGGCTGATGGAACCGCCCGAAGCTCTTCCAGATATCGGAGACGTTGATGAACGCATTGCCCATGTCATGGAACAGCACGATCTGCAGATTGTCATTCACGAGCGGCAGCACCGGTCCGGGCATACGCATCTCGAAGCTGTTTACAAAAACGCCATTTCCGCCGACCGGGAATCCAGTCGTCAGGTCGCGCGGCCCGGCGCCGTTGATGGGGAAGCCACGATGTGAGGTCGCCCCGCCGGCGTACAAACGCTCGGGCAGCGGTACCGCAATGCAGCTCGGGTCAGTCACCAGCTTCGAGCTACAGGCTGTGTTGCCATCAAGCTGAGGATTCGACCCGAGCGTTGCGATAAACCCAAACCGGGTGCTCCGGGCAAAGACGTAGCGGCTCTTCTTGCCGAAAGCGTAATAGGTGGAATTCGTGATATCTGTCCGATTGAAGTCCACGTCCGAACCGAAGACATGGTTGGAAAAGAAGTTTTGTGCCGAGAGAAAAATCCCCTTGGTCGCGTCCAGAGGCGATGGTTGCCGCGTGTCGTGCAGCAACGTAATTCCGGGGCCACCCACCTTTACCGGCTGCGACAGCAGGGGAATCAGATTGGCGGAAATCTGCAGGCTCGCCTGATCCACTGACACGCGGCGATAGGTGAAGTCATAGATCAACGTGTCGGCGCGGTTCACACGCTGCGTCAGCTTCATGGAACCCTGCAACTGCTTGGACGCATAGGTCGAGATGTTCCGCACATTGCTATAGCCGCCGGAGACCGCAGCATCCAGGTTGCGCTTGTTGCGGAAGTGCGGCAGCGAAAAAGTCGCCGTGGCGATCTGTTCCAGAAGGCCGTAGGTCACATGCATCGACAGTGATTGATCTCTTCCACGCCAATTGATACGGGTAACGTCGAAGCTGACGCGCGGGCTCACGCCCGCCTTCCCTTCCTGCCTACAGTCCGTATTGGGATTCAACGAGAGTTGCGCATTGCAGTTCGTCTGCGGTGTTCCGGTCTGCGCCTCAAAGCCGAAACCGTAGGTCACGTCCCAGCGTTTTGCCTCTTTCAGTTGCACCAGCACATTCTTGCGTGTGGCATGGCCATCGGGATTCTGGACCGCGGTATTTACTTCGCTGAAGAGTGCGAGGTTATAGAGATTGCGTTGCGTCTCCAGCAACGCTGTCTGGTCCAGCGGCTGGTCCGGCTTGAGCTCAACCTGCCGCTGCACGACAACTGGCCGGGTTTTCATCGCTCCAGAGATGAGGACTTTGTTCACAAAGACCTGCTCGCCCTCGGTGACGTCCAGCGATACATTCATCACGGTGTCGTTGCCGTCTGCCTTCGACTGATGCACTTCCACCCGGGCCTGATCAAAACCGTGACTGAGGTAATAGCCCAGAACTGCATCGCGGTCACCTGACAAAGTAATCAACGAGTACGGCTGGCCTTGCTGGGCATTCATTAGGCCGCGAATCTCGCTGCTGCGGGCCGGGTTCGCGCCATTGAGAGCGACCTCGCCAAACTTCTGCTGCGTCCCTTCTACGATCGACATCTTTAACATCAGTCTTCACTTCGGCATGGCTGAAGCCGTTCGCGCGATACAGCGCCTGAATGGAGGCAACATCGGCGGCCAGCAGCTGCTGGCTGTAGCGGCCGACTCGGTTATACGGGTCCGCATGCGCCACCTGCATGCGTTCTCTCAACGTGTCGGTATCGAAGTACTGATTCCCGGCGATGTCTACCGATACAACCTTGTGTTTCCGGTTGTTGTGGATGGTATAGGTCACCGTCTCCTGCGCTGTGCCCGCGCCGCTGCGCGACGCCGTTACGTCTGCGTCAAAGAACCCTTTCCGCTGCAAGGCTTCCTTAATGTTGTGCGCGCCTTCGTTGATCAGGTCGTTGTCAACGGCGCTCTCTTCATAAATCGGCACCAGCTTTTTCAACTGGCGGCTTGAGATCTTGTCGCCTTCGGTCACCACACGCACAATCGCACCCTGGTTGGCATTGAACTTGTAGTCCAATTGCTTGCGCTGGTCGTTGTACTGCGACTCTTCCAGAGCGACGGTCGCCTCCAGATGATCTTTCTTCTGATAGTTCTTACGCAGCCGCGTGAACGCGTTCGAGATCGTGTCACGGTTGACCTTGGTCTTTTCCTTCAACTTGCCGCGTTTCCGGAAATCCTCAAGCGTCATTCCCGGATCGCCTGAAAGCGTCACTTGCCCGACACGCGCCTGCGGTCCGATCTGCACCGTATAGGAGACGTCTACCTGCTTACCCTCTTCATCCACCTTGGTCGCGGGTGTAACCGTAGGCTGGTAGTAACCGTTCTGCTGCAGCGACTGCTTGATGCCATCCACGCCTGCGACGACCTTTTCCTCTTGAAAGGGCGTGCCCGGCTGTAACTGCGACGCATACTCCAGAATGCTGGTCAGGCGTTCATTGTTGACTCCCAGAATGTCGATCCGGCCGACAAAGTAGCGCGACGTCCCATAGAAGATCAACGTCACTGAATCGCCATGCCGCATGCCCCTCAGTTCAATATCCCGATAGAGGCCCGAGCTATACAGGCGTCGCGTCATCTCCTGGAGACTTGCCGGATCAAGCACCTGGTTTTCATGGACGGGAAGCTCCGATACCAACCCTTGCTGCTGTTCCAGGGTCACGCCTTCGAATTCGATCTTGTCGACCTTCAGTCCGCGCAGATTCCAGATACCGCTTGTGGGCGTGGGTGCGGTGGTCGTTTGCTGATCGGATCCGCCAGCAGAGACAAACGCCTGGTCTATCGCCTGGGAATGGGCCAGGTTCACCGCGCACCCCAGCAGCAGGCACGCGATTACGCTCCGCTTCGATGACCGTCTGCTCCTCATCCCAAACACGTCTGCCCTGCGCCCCTTCCTGCTTTCCTGCGACACGGCGACACGGGCTTTTCAGCCCCGCACAGAACGCTGTCTACCGCTCTACTCACAGTTCTCAGTTGGATGCAACCACGACTCTGGATGTCACCCCACGGCGACTGCGAACTTTCCCTATACTAAGGGTTGTCGTGCCAGTCCTTTCAGCCACTTCCGAGACGATTGCCGAACGCTACTCCCGGCAGGTCCTGTTTGCGCCCATTGGCGCGGCAGGACAGGAGAAGATTGCCGCGGCACGTGTAGCCATCGTGGGCTGCGGCGCGACCGGCGCGGCGGCCGCTGCCCTGCTGGCGCGCGCCGGAGTGGGTACGCTAACCCTCATCGACCGCGACTTTGTTGAAGAGTCCAACCTGCAGCGCCAGGTCCTCTTTGAAGAAGAGGATGCGCGCAACGCTACACCCAAAGCCGAGGCCGCCCGTCGGCGCATTGCGGCCTTCAATTCCCAGATTGCCATCCACGCACACATTGCGGACCTGGTCCCCGGCAATATTCATGAACTTCTCAACGGCGCGCAGATTGTTCTGGATGCCACCGACAACTTCGAGACGCGCTATCTGATCAACGACTATTCCATCGAGCAGGCTGTTCCCTGGATCTATGCGGCCGCCATCGGCTCCTATGCCGCCAGCATGAACATCCTTCCCGGACAGACAGCTTGCCTCGCCTGCCTCTTCCCCAAGCCGCCTTCAGGTACGGTCGAGACCTGCGATACCGCCGGCATTCTTAATACCGCCGTGAACTTCGCCGCGTCGCTGCAGGTGACGGAGACACTGAAATATCTCATCGGCGATCTCAATGCCATGCGCCGGACCCTACTCTCTTACGATCTGTGGACCAATGAGCGCAGCGAGATCTCTTCGGCCAGACCAGATTCCGAGTGTGAGGTCTGCGGTAAACGGCAGTTTGTTCACCTGGCCGGTGAGGCTCGTCCTCACATCACCCTCTGTGGCCGAAACTCCGTCCAGATCCACGAGCACAACCGGCCCGTCGATTTCGCCGAGCTGGCGGCCCGCCTGGCGCCCCACGGCACGATCCGTTCCAACGAGTTGCTGCTGCGATTTGAGCGCCCGCCGTTTACGATCACGGTCTTTCCCGATGGACGCGCGCTGATTCAGGGCACGACCGATCCAGTGCAGGCCCGTACTCTCTATGCCCGTTATATCGGCTCGTAGAGCCTGAGAGCATCTACGGGAAAGCTTTATCTCTCAATGTTTTGCAATGGTTCGCCGAAGGCCGGAGGTCTTCGTCAGGCAACTCACACTTCTATCGTCGCCTCTAACGGAGTAAGCCTCCGAAGGCGCCAGTTTGTTTTCAGCCAATCGTACGGACATGCTGTACTATTGGTTTCCTGGCGTATGACTTTTACGTAACTAACCCGGTTCCAAGAAGCCATAACCCATGCAACTTCAAGGCAGGACGATGACCCAGACGAACGCAACGCCAGGCATGTTTAAGCGTAATCCGCCCATCGCTGGCGAGGCAGATGCCCTGGAGCGGGCCAAAAACGGTGACCCCGACGCATTTGCCAAACTCTATGCGCTACACAAGCGGCGCGTGTACACATTGTGCCTTCGTATGCTCGGCAATGTTTCTGAAGCCGAAGACATGACCCAGGAAGCGTTTCTGCATCTCTTTCGCAAGCTCGGCAGCTTCCGTGGGGAGAGCGCGTTTTCGACCTGGCTGCACCGTCTGACCGTCAATCTGGTGCTGATGCATCTACGCAAGAAGGGGCTACAGCTCGTCTCTCTTGAAGAGACCATCAATCCCAGCGAAGAAGATGCACCGAAGCGTGACTTCGGCACCGCTGATCCCCAGCTCTCAGGCTCCGTCGATCGTGTCGCGCTTGAACGCGCTATTGCTACCCTTCCCCCGGGATACCGTCTGGTCTTCGTGTTGCATGACATTGAAGGCTATGAGCACAATGAGATTGCCGCCATGCTTGAGTGTTCTACCGGCAATTCCAAATCCCAGTTGCATAAGGCCCGCCTCAAGCTCCGCGAATTACTTAAGCAGAGTGAGATGGCTACCCGGCAGGAGGTCGCTTAAGTGCCCGATTCCACTCCAATCCGCACGATCGATTGCGCGGAGTTCCAGGAACAGCTCCCTGAGCTCTTTGCTAATTCCAAGGGAGGCAGACTCTCGGACGATCCTGTCTACGCGCAGCACCTGAGCACGTGCCCGACCTGCTCCGCTCTGGTCCGCGACCTGGAATACATCGCAGAGCAGGCCCGCATGCTGCTTGATCCTGGTAGCGACATCGATCCTTCCGAAGATGTCTGGAATAACATCCAGACGGCGCTGGCCGGCACGAACGGGGATGAAGGCGGCGGCAAACCGAACGGTCATTCACCGCACTGATCGAGGTTTCAGTAGATAACAAAAGGGCGCAGCGAATGCTGAGCCCTTTTCTGTTTTGAAAACCCAATCCCGAGATGTCGTGCCGCTTAGGCTTGCGTCCGAGCCCTCTCGATCGCCCGCACCACTGCGCGCGCCTTGTTCACGCTCTCCTGGAACTCTTTCTCCGGCACGGAATCGGCCACAATTCCGGCGCCGGCCTGGATGTGGCCCTCTTTGCCGTGCATGAACAGCGTACGGATCGCGATGCAGGAATCGAGGTTTCCTGAGAAATCCGCGTACAGCACGCTACCACCGTATACGCCGCGGCGTGACGGCTCCAGTTCCTCAATCACCTCCATGGCACGAATCTTCGGCGCGCCTGAGAGAGTGCCCGCGGGGAAGCACGCCCGGAAGGCGTCCATCGGGTTGAGACCGTCGCGGAGGGTACCTTCGATCGAGCTGACCATATGCATGACGTGCGAATAACGCTCGACGAACATCAGATCAGTCACCTTGACCGACCCAAACTCGGAGACGCGGCCCACGTCGTTACGGCCCAGGTCGACCAGCATCACATGCTCAGCGACCTCCTTCGGGTCCTGGCGCATATGCAGCTCCAGCGCGAGATCCTCCGCCGGGTCTTCCGCCCGTGGCTGCGTGCCCGCAATCGGACGGTATTCCACCTTTGATCCGTGAACGCGCACCAGCAGCTCCGGCGATGAGCCGACGATATGCGCCGGAACACCATCCATCGGGAACCGCAGAAAGTACATGTACGGACTGGGATTGACGATACGCAGCGAACGATAGACCTCAAAGGCATCCACACCCGGGGTGACGTCGAAGCGTTGCGACAGAACACACTGGAAGATGTCGCCCGCGGCGATATATTCCTTCGTCTTTTCCACAGCCTTAAGGAACTGAGCCTTGCGGGTCCGCGGCTTGATCTCGAGCCTCGCCTCGTTCTTCCGCTTCCGCGTCCGTTTCAGTGACGTATGCAGGCGTTTTTCCAGCGCATTCAGCCGGCTCTCGGACCGCTTGTATGCTGCCGTCGCAGAGGTTTTCGTCACGTCCGCAGTCACAATCAGGTGGATCGCCTTCTTCACGTGGTCAAAGGCCAACACCTGATCGAAGAACATCAGGCAGGCATCCGGTACATGCAGCTCGTCGTCGGCGAGCTCCGGCAGGCGCTCGATCTGGCGAACGACGTCATAGCTGAAGAAGCCTACGGCCCCCGCAGTAAACGGAGGCAGAGCGGGCAGCTTGGCCGGCTTGTGGGCTGTCAGCGCTGCTTTCAGCTCTGTGAAGATATCGCCGGTGAAGTTCCGCGTCCGCTTTCCTTCCGTCACCGTAATCGACGTTCCGCGAGAGGTCATGCGGCGATAGGGCTGAATCCCGATGAAGGTGTAGCGACCAATGCGCTCGCCGCCTTCAACGGACTCCAGCAGAAATGCCTCCGGCTCCTCGGCGGCGATGCGCAGGAATGCGGAGACCGGGGTCTCGAGATCGGCGGTCACCGTGCGGTAGACCGGAACCAGGGTGTGCGATTTCGCCAGACGGGCGAAATCCTTCTGCGATGGAAAAGTTGTAGCGTCGGACGGCATCAAGGCTTATGGTAAATCTGCCCTGCCGGAAGGGTTTGGTAAATTCCCAAAATCCACAAAGGATCAACGCTAGAGCATTTCTCCTGTTGCTGGGTAGTCCGGAAGGGGAGTGCAGCGGCGTTTTCATTGCGGAAACGCCCATAGATAACGAATCCCTACACTACACCTACAGGAGAAATGCTCCATGGCAACGACTGCTGTGGCTGTAAAACGGCCGGTTCTCAAAGACCTACTACGCCGCCGGCATGGTCCATGCCAAACTTCCCAGCCCAACGATTCACGTCCATGCCATCGCGGCAACGTTATGGCTTATTACCCTGATCGTCCAGATCGGCCTGGTCTCCGCCCGCAAGGTGAAACTGCACATGACCGTGGGTCTGTGGGGCTTCAGCCTGGCGGCGGCCTGGGTCGTCATCGCCATGGCCGCGGCTCTGGACGCGTTGCGGCGAAACTTTTCGCCCCCTGGGTCGGGTCTCGATCCGCTGACCTTCTTTATTGTTCCGGTCACAGGCGCGGGACTTTTCGCATGGTTTGCCGGATGGAGCTACCTGGCCCGCCGCACGCCCCAGGCGCACAAACGGCTGATCATGATTGCGACGATCGCAATCCTGGACGCTGCCGTCGGCCGCTTTCCGTACACGGTGTGGCCAAGCCTGACTGGTCTGAAGCAGTCGCTTGTGCTTTTCGTCCTGCTGGCAGCCATCATGGTTTATGACTTCATCACGCTGAAAAGGATCCATCGCGCTACCTGGATTCCGGCGCTGGCGCTCATCGTGGTGCACCTGACGCGAATTCCGTTCGGACAAACTCACCTCTGGATGAGATTCGCGGCAATGTGCCAGGGATGAGCCGTAATCATGACCTGTCCGAAAATCGGCTGCCGCGGCAGCCGATTTTCTATGCGGGCCTCACTTGGCAGAAATCAGCGGGGTATCCTAGTAGGAGCGTGCAATCCCCGGCAACAACTCAGGATCTGACGGGCTCCGCCGCGGCCTCACGGCTTCGCGAGTGGATGATGGACTATGCGGAGCTGTTCAAAGCCCGTGTCACCCTGCTCGTCGTCATCACCGGCGCTGCCGGCTTCTATCTGGGCTCGCTCCGGAGCGGCATTAGTCCTTTCAACATGGGCCTCCTCAACACCCTGGGCGGCATGGCCGTGGTCACTGCCGGCTCCGCCGCGCTGAATGAAGCCCTGGAGCGCCGCAGCGACGCACAGATGCGACGCACGGCTCGCCGCCCCATGGCGTCCGGCCGTATCGGCCTGGTGCATGGCCTGCTTCTGGGCTTTGCAGCCGTCTTCTTCGGGTCCATGTTCCTGGCGCACGAGACCAATCTTCTGACCGGGACTCTCACGCTGATCACCGCTGTCGGCTACGTCGGAATCTATACGCCGCTGAAGCGTATGACGACGCTGGCGACCTTCATTGGAGCCTTCCCAGGCGCCCTGCCACCGCTGATTGGCTGGACGGCTGCCCGCGGCATGATCGAGTGGCCCGGTGTCGCCCTGTTCGCTGTGCTCTTTGTCTGGCAGTTCCCGCACTTTATGGCCATCGCCTGGATGTACCGGGAAGACTATGCCAACGCCGGCATCAAGATGACGCCCGTCGTCTCGCCCAACGGGCTGACGACCGTGGCCCAGAGCCTTTTCTACGCCGTACTCATGATTCCTGTGAGCTTGTGGACGACATGGCTGGGAGTGACCGGAATTCCCTACGCCATCGCCGCAACCATCCTGAGCCTGGGGTACCTGTGGTACACGGTGCGCTTTGCCAGGATTCTGAAAGAAACGGACCCACTGAAATCGCGCGCCTATGCACGCGATCTGCTGAAAGCGTCTGTCATCTATCTGCCGCTGTTGCTGGCGGCCATGATGCTGAACGCCCAGGGAAGGATCTTCTTCTAATGGCAACAACAACTCCTGCCGGAGCACCTAGAATCCACACGCCGGCGAGCGTGATCTGGACGATTATCGCGGTCAGCGCCGCTGCCAGCGCGTTCATCTTCTGGCTGGTCTACTTCCACCAGCCGGTGGATATGGCAGGCACACAACTCGCCTTCCTGCCTGCACTCAACGGCCTGCTGAACGGGCTCAGCGCCATCTGTATCTTGATTGGCGTGCGCTTCATCATGGCGAAGAAGGTCAAGCAACACCGCACGATGATGTTTGCGGCGTTCTTCTTTTCCACACTCTTTCTGGTCAGCTACCTGGGCAATTTTGCATTGCATGGCGAAACCAAACTACCGATCGCGCATACCGGCGGCGTCTGGTGGACTTACCTGTTGCTTCTGATCTCGCACATTCTTACCAGCGTGGTTGCGCTGCCGGTTGTGCTGATCACTTTCTTCCTGTCGCTGACAGAACGCTTTCCACAGCATCGTGCTTTGGCGAAGTACACCTACCCTCTGTGGATGTACGTTTCAGTCACCGGCGTCGTGGTTTACCTCATGCAGGCGGCGATCCGGCGCTAAAGGGTTCGCGCGAATTCGAGAGATGAAGAACGACACGAAAATCCTGTTGCAGTACGGCGGCGGCATTCTACTGGTGGGACTTCTGTCTGCCCTGCTGACGGCCACTGTCTTCGGTGGACTTACGCGGCAGGGCCCTCATACGAATACGGGGTGGCTTGGCCTGATGGTGGCCATGTGCTGCCTGCCGATGGGCTGCCTGCTCTCCCTTTTGGGGATGGCGAAATGGCTCAAAGATTTGAGGGAATAGTTCGATCCTAGTATCCTCGGTGCAACCGATTTAGAGAGAGAAGTGGAGAAACGATATGGCACGTGGTGTTAATAAAGTGATTCTGTTGGGCAATGTGGGTAAGGATCCCGAGATCCGCTCGACCCCCAGCGGCACGATGGTGGGAACGTTCGGCCTGGCCACAGCCGAACGAGCGAAAGATCAGACCGGCAACTGGGTTGATAAGACCGAATGGCACAACCTTGTCTGCTTCGGCCGCACCGCGGAGATTGTTCGCGACTACGTCAAGAAAGGCACGCAGCTTTTCGTCGAAGGCAAGATCCAGACGCGGAGCTGGGACGATAAGGAAAGCGGACAGAAGAAGTACCGCACCGAGATCCTGGTGAATGAGCTCACTCTGCTTGGTGGCGGCGGTGGTCAGGGCGGCCAGGGCGGCGGCAATTTCTCTCGCGGCAACACCGCGAGCTTCGGTTCCAGCTCGCCTGCTCCGGTGGACGACTTCGCCGGCACCGGTATTACCGACGACGATATTCCTTTCTAGAGCATTTTTCCTGTTGCTGGGGATCCCGGAAGTGGCGTGCAGCGGCGTTTTCATTGCGGAAAACGCCCATAGATGCGGAAACCCTACATCACACCCACAGGAAAAATGCTCTAACCAGAATTTCTCCGTTCCTTTCGCCGCGCCCGGCCCGATGCTAGGCGCGGCTTCGTCTTTGGCCCGAGACCTTACGCCAGCGAACGAGTTCGCTAGGCCCCGGGATTTGACCTGGATTGGTAGACTGAAACCATGCTGGACGAAGCCGCATTTCGCAGGGAGAGTGATAACGCTCTCGAGAGCCTGAAGCAGTCGTTGATTGAAGCCGAAGAAGATGGCGGCTTCGAGGTGGAAGAGAAGAATGGCGTGCTGAATGTTTTGTTTGAAGACGGCAGCGCAAAGTTCGTTTTTACACCGAATACGCCCGTCCGCCAGATCTGGATCTCGGCTCTGTCGACCTCGTTCAAGCTCGAATGGCACGATGGCCAGTTTGTGCTGCCAAAGACCGGCGAGGCACTGCAACCGCTGACGCAGCGTCTGTTGCGCGAGCATCTCAGCGACGATTCCATCATACTTGGCTAATTTTTATTACCCAGAAGGCCCGGACGCGGTTAGTCTGAGCGTACGATGACGCTTTCTGTCGCCATCATTACCCTGAATGAAGAAGAGAACCTCCGCCGGACTCTGCCCTCGCTGCAGTTCGCCGATGAGGTCATTGTGGTGGATTCCGGATCCACCGATAAAACCGTCGAGCTGGCCTGCAGCTTCGGCGCTAAGGTCTATGAAGAACCCTGGAAGGGCTACGCCGGACAGAAGAACTCGGCAATTGCTAAATGCACCGGGGACTGGATTCTTTCGCTCGACGCCGACGAGCTGGTAAGCCCTGAGCTTGCCGAGCAGTTGCGTATTCTGCTGCCCTCAAACCCTCCGCACGACGCTTACTATCTGCCGCGCAGAAACATCATCTTCGGCCGCTGGATCAGACATGGAGGCTTCTACCCGGACAGCAAGCTTCGGCTCTTCCGCCGCGGCGCAGCTACCTTCGGCGCGCGCCTGGTACACGAGACCATCAGCTTTGAAGGCGAATCGGATGAGCTGGAAGGCGCACTGGTTCACTATCCCTATCCCACCATTGCCGGCTTCGTGGAACACATGAACCGCTACAGTGGCCTGGGTTCGGAGATGCTTGCCCAACAGGGCGTGGTCAGCCGCGGCTATTTCACTTTTGTCTGGAACGTGGTCATCCGGCCGGTGCTTCAGTTGAAATGGAACTTCTGGTTCCGCCTCGGCTTCCTCGACGGCCGTGAAGGTCTGATGCTTCACCTCTACCATGCGGCCTATGCGAGCTGGAAGTATGCGAAGGCGTGGGAGATCGGTAAAGCCAGGTTGAAAGTTAAAAGTTGAAAGTTGAAGTGTTAAGGTCTTGGCAACCGGAATAGTCAGTCTCACCACGCGAAGGAAAGGCTGTGGCGTGAGGCACGTTCACCTCAACAACCACAGCCTTAACGCTTTAACTTTTAACTTGCAACTTTTAACGAGCGCTCCCTACCAGGGAAGCGTCTGGTCCATGTGGAAGTAGCCGCCTGTCGGGCCGTCTGCGGGCAGTGTGGCGAGGCGTACTGAGGTCTTCGCACCGTCAGGAATCTCCATCGGAGCGGCGCTTGTGCCCATATCGGTCTTGACCCAACCAGGATGAGCGGCGTTGACCTTGATCGGAGTATCCTTCAGCGCTGCCGCCAGGTGGATGGTGTAGGAGTTCAGCGCGGCTTTTGAAGCGTTATACGCGACCATCTTGCTGCCGTAGATCGGCGAGGTTGGATCGGCGTGCAGCGTGAGTGAACCCAGAATACTGGAGAGGTTCACGATGCGTCCCTCAGGGCTCTTACGGACGAGCGGCAGCAGCGTCTGCGTCAGTTCAATCAGACCAAAAAAGTTGGTATCGAAGACGTCGCGCAACTGCTTCTGTGTCACGGTCGGCGCAGTGTTCGCCATCCAGTCGTCGCCGCCTTCGCTGACGCCGGCATTGTTGATCAGGATGTCGAGTTTGCCGAAGGTCTTGTCGAGGAAGTCGTAGACCTTCGGGAAGTCGGAGGAGCGAGTGATCTCCAGCACAACGGGATAGGCATCGATACCTGCGGCCTTCAGCTTCTGCGCTGCGTCATCGGCCTTCTGCTGGTCGCGGGCGGCAACCACGACGGTGATTCCCTGCTCGCCGAGCTGTTTGGCGGTCTCAAAACCAATCCCTTTGTTTGCTCCGGTAATGAGCGCAACTTTCTTCATCTCTGCCATGGCATCTCTCCTTGTAGTCCCTGTTGTAGGTGCGAAACGTTAGATCACGATAAAACCGGAAGAGATGCAACAATCCCTCCGCAATTTAATCGCCGAACGCCACCTTCAGGCCGACACCAATGAATGTAGTCCCGGCGAGGCGATCAAGCCACACCCCCGCCTTTGGGTTCCGTTTGAGCCACGCGCCTACCGTTCCGGCAAAGATGCCGATCGTGCTGAAGACGAGGAAGGCCATCATCATGAAGATGCCGCCAAGAATCATCATCTGGATTGCCGGTGAAGGCCCATTCTTTTGCACGAACTGCGGCAGAAAGACGAGGAAGAAGAGCGTCACTTTGGGATTCAGCATATTGCCGATCACACACTGACGGAAGACCAACCAGAGCGACTTCTTCGGTGCATTCCCCGCTACCGAGAGCGAACCGCTACGCCAGCTCTTAATGCCTATCCAGAACAGATAGGCGGCGCCGGCGTACTTGATCATCTGAAAAGCAACCGGTGAGGCCCGCAGGACAGCAGCCAGCCCAACAGCCGCAATGGTCGTGTGGAAGATGACACCGAAGGCGAAGCCACAGGCAGCGACAAAGCCGGCCATACGTCCCTGCGAGATGCCGCGAACAAGAACCTGAATGTTATCCGGCCCGGGCGCGATAGCCAGAATAAAGACCGCGCCAATATAGAGGGTCAGTTGGGAAACGTGCATACCAGAACCGTACCAGTTGGGCCGTGCAATCCCAAAATTCCTGACTACTCACATCGAATTTGTCGATATGCCTACTTCTTCCCGGTATAGCTGACCCGCCAGATGGTGCGGGAGCCATCGTCACTCACCAGCAGCGAGCCATCCTTCGCCGTAGTAACACCCACCGGACGTCCCCAAACCTGCCCTTCGGGCGTAACGAAGCCGGTCAGGAAATCCTCGTACTCACCGGTAGTTGGTTTGCCATTCTTCATCGGAACACGGATTACCTCATATCCTGCACGCACCTTGCGGTTCCAGCTTCCATGCTCTGCCGCAAAGATATCGCCGGTGACACCGGGAAGCTGTCCGCCGGGATAAAACATGATCTGCAGCGAACCCATATGTGGCTGCACCAGGACATCCGGCGTGATGACCTTCGCCTTCAGCTCCGGATGCTTACCTTCGTGACGTGGATCCTGATGACCGCCCATGTAAAACCAGGGCCAGCCGTAGAAGCCGCCCTCCTTCACACTGGTGATGTAGTCCGGCACCAGGTTGTTGCCAAGGTTGTCGCGCTCATTGGTCGAACACCACAGCTCGCCTGTCGTGGGATTGACGGCCTCACCCACGCAATTACGAATGC
>JAEKKE010000615.1 GCA_019510535.1 Acidobacteriota bacterium | reverse complement strand
ATCAAGACATTACCACCATGACCACGCGGCGATTCTGCGCCCGGCCGGTGCGGGTCTTGTTGTCGGCCACCGGATCCTGTTTGCCGTAGGAGATGGTCGACATGCGGTTGAGCGGCACGCCATGCTGGTTCATGAACAAGCGCACCGCCTCGGCCCGCTTCTCACCCAACTGGGTGTTGAGGGTGTCCGGTCCCCTGGCGTCGGTATGGCCCTGGATTTCCAGGTAGACGTTACGGTTGTCGTTCTTGAGCTTGTCCGCGAAGGCGGTCAGGCGTTCCTGGGCTTCCGGCGAGAGCTTGGAGCTGTCGACCGGAAACTTCACCGAATCGTCCGACAACACCATGGAGTACAGGAATTTTCCTTCCGCCAGCTTGCCGGCTGCGGTGGCGCGGTCGAGTGCTTCCTTGGTCGTCTGGTCTAGCTGGGCGAGACGGGTCTGGTGTTGGTCCACCTGACCCTGGGTGGTCTGTACCTTGGCGTCCACGGCGGCGACGTGCTCGTTTACATAATCCTTGGTGGCGCAGCCGCCGAGGCTGATGGCGCTGACGGCGATGGCCGTGGCAATGAGGGTGGGTTTAATGGTTAGCATTGGTATTCCTCTTGTGGCCCTACGACACCCAACATTCAGTCTGGGCATATAGTGTGGCGAAAAATTGGCTGTTTTGGATATTGCGAACGCGAAAAAGAAGCCCATTGGTAAGGGCCGACTCGCCCGTGGCGCGGGCCTCTGACCCAGAATAAGCTTCCCGAACAATCACATCAATCAGAACAACAAAAAGGGGAAATGCCATGAGGAGATCGCTTGCCGTCCTGAGTCTGTGCCTGCTGGCCGCCGCTTCCACCCAGGTGCTGGCGCAACAAGGCGGCAGCCAGGCCGAGGCTCAGCGCGCCGCCGCCGCCGCACGCGAGGCGCAGGCCGCCATCGAGTCGAAGACACCCAAGCTGTCCGTCAGCGAAGAAATCCTGCCGCTGCGCATTCCCGGACACACGATCGGCGAGACCGAAGGTGTGTCGAAGAACAAGGCCGGCCATCTGTTCGTCTATTCGCGCACCGGCTGGGGCGGCTCCTCGCGCGGCGGTAACGCCGCCCGATTGTTTGAATTCGACGACAAGCTGAAATTCGTCAAGGAATGGCTGCCCGATTCCTATGGCGCGTCCTTCGCCCATGCCGTGCGTGTCGACGCCGAGCAGAATGTCTGGGTGGTGGATGAAGGCTCCAACACCGTGCAGAAGGTCGACCCCACCGGCCTGGTCAAGATGGTGCTGGGCCGCAAGCCGGAATCCATCGATTGGTGGGAGGAATTCGTCGAGCGCGGCGAGAAGGACACCAATCCTCATCCGAGCGGCAATATGGGCACCTTCGGCCGCCCCACCGATGTCGCCTGGGGACCGGACGGCACGATCTATGTCAGTGACGGCTATATCAATTCCCGAGTGGTGAAGATTTCCAAGGACGGGGTGTGGCAGAAGGTGTTCGGCACCTATGGCTCCGGCGACGGGAATATGAAGATTCCACACGGCATCACCGTCGGCGGCGGCCATGTCTATGTCGCGGACCGCAACAACAGCCGCATCCAAGTCTTCGACATGGATTTGAATTTCCAGAAATACATTACGGGGATCGGCCAGCCCTGGTCGGTGCAATACACGCCCAAATATCTCTATAGCGGGGCAGGCGACGGCAAG
>JAEKKE010000602.1 GCA_019510535.1 Acidobacteriota bacterium | reverse complement strand
AAAGCCCATCTACTTTTACGCCTTTATCAGCGGGCTGAAGCCCGCTGCTCCCACCGGTTTCAGCCATGTTCTGAGCTGTCTTAAATCAATGTCGATCGGCAGAGGGCACTCGACAGAATCCATTCGCACCCAAAGACGTAACCCTGCAGCAATCTTTACTTGTTACGATTTCCCATCCTTTTTCCGGACCTCAAACCCAAATCCAAACAATCAAACTCTGCAGATGAGCAGGGAGGAAAAATCCGTGATTCGCAAGAAGTACACCGCTCCTCTGGTTTCACTCTGCATTGCCGTCTCCCTCTGCGCCGGCCAGGCACAGGTAACCAGCGATCCGCCCAAAGGCGCCATTTTGCCCAATGGCCGCGCCATCGATCCTGTGGGCACATGGACACCCATCGCTCCCATGCCGTTTGCTCTTGCCGTCAGCCCTGACGGCAAACACCTCGTTGCACCATCGATCGGCTGGCCATACATCATCGACAATCCCGGCAGCAGCTCACCACGGTACCGTCGCTTTCCAGAGATCAAGGCAGAGAATGGCAGCACGATTCTGCCTTCGAACGATCCGCACCTGCGTGTCTCCTCGACGAACGACCCCAACACCCAGGTCCATATGGGCGTTGCCTATTCGCCCCACGGCTCGCTGTTGTACGACCCTACGGGCGACTCGGGCGCGGTCGACATCTACGACAGCAAAACCTGGCAGCATGTGGGCCGGATTGAACTCGACGGCAAGCTGAACGGCAAGACCTACAAGGAGAGCTATGCGGCGGTTGCTCTGCTCTCTCCGGATGGCAAAACCCTGTACGTTCTGGACCAGGGAAACTGGCGCGTTGTGATCGTAGATCTCGGCACCAAACAGCTGATTGCCGGTTTACCCACCGGCTCAAACCCGCTCGCCATGGCGCTTTCGCCCGATGGCAGCCGCCTCTACGTCACCAACTCCGGCCTCTTCGAATACCAAATGGTTCCGGGCGTAAAGCTGGCAGACCCTCTGCACACCGGTCTGCACTTTGCTCCCTTCGGATACATCTTTTATCGAAGCTTCGTCTCGGCCACCGCATCACGGAGGGCCACAACACGGTCGTAGGTGGCGCATCGCCCTCCGGCGTGGCCGCCGGCAAAGATCACGTCTATATCTCGCTGGCCCACGAGGACTCAATCGCCGTGGTTTCGCCGGACGGAGCAAAGCTCGAACACGAGATCCCTCTCACGCCCTTCAGCGGCGCGCAGTACAAAGACAAAACCGGGCGTCCGCTACGTGGAGTCATGCCCTTCGGTCTAGGCCTCTCCAGTGGGCAGCTTTTTGTCGCGGAGGCAGGCACAAACTCCGTCGCCGTCATCGATACCAATACAAACCAGGTCCTCACGCATATCCCTGTAGGCTGGTATCCAGCCGCGCTGGCACTCTCTCCAGACCAGAAGACGCTCTACGTCGCCAACAACCGGGGGCAGGGAACCGGGCCAAGCATTGCGGCCGACCTCTCGGCCGAAAGCCGCCACTCCATTCATGAGCTGGAGTTCGGCAGCATCTCCACCATTCCACTGCCGATCGCTGAAGATCAGTTCCCACGCTTGACCGCTGTCGTCGTGAAAGCAAACGAGGCCGCGCTCGAGGAATCCGCTCCCCTTCCTCACCTGCGTCATGTGTTCTTCATCATTCGCGAAAACCGGACCTACGATGAGGTCTTTGGCGATCTCCCCAACTCCAACGGAGAACCGAAGCTCGCGCGTCTTGGCATGCACGGATGGGAGGCGGAGGAGGACCACGGTTTCCATGACATACCTGTCACACCGAATGCCCATGCATTGGCCGGACGCTTCGCTACCAGCGACAACTTCTACGTCAACAGCGAGGCCTCCGCGGACGGCCATCGCTGGGTCGTCGGCATCGCGCCTGCTCCCTGGATGGATGTTGCCTGGTCAACGGGTTACGGCGGCCGCCGTAAGGGAAATGTTGCCAGCGAAGCTCCAGGAAGGCGAGCTCTGAGCGGCGGCGCCGATGCGCCCATGCCGGAAGACGAGCCGGAGTTCGGCTCGCTCTGGGAGCACGTTGCCGGCGCGAAGCTGCCGCTGCTCAACTATGGCGAAGGCCTCGAACTGGAAGGCGGCGATGAGCGCGAAGGCACAGAACCCGAAGGGCAGCGCCTCTATCTCAACTCGCCCGTACCCCAACCTGTCTTTGTCTCCAGCGATCGGAAATTTCCAACCTTCAACATGGGCATTCCAGATCAGTACCGTTACAACGAGTTTCAGCGCGACTTCACCGCGCGCAGCAAGAGCGGATATCAACCTGCACTCACCGTGATCCGCCTGCCCAACGACCATATGTCCAAGCCGCGTCCGGCAGACGGCTATCCCTATCGCAGCTCCTTTGTCGCCGACAACGATCTTGCCCTCGGCAAGATCGTAGACACCATCTCGCACAGCGCCATCTGGAAAGACTCCGCCATCTTTGTCGTCGAAGACGACGCGCAGGGCGGCGTAGACCACGTGGACGCGCATCGCAGTCCTGTGCTCGTCATCAGTCCTTATACGAAGCGGGGCTATATCTCGCACCGGCACACCAGCATGGCCAGTGTGCAGAAGACAATCTACGAGCTGCTGAACCTCGGGCCGCTCAACCTCGAAGACGCGCTCTCCGCCGACTTAAGCGACAGCTTCACCAGCACTCCCGACCTGACGCCGTACATGTTCGTCCCATCGAATACGCACATCTT
>JAEKKE010000038.1 GCA_019510535.1 Acidobacteriota bacterium | reverse complement strand
AAAAACCTACCGCGCTACTGCTCGATCCGCCAGGCGACGATCTCAGACCGGAAGGGTGTACCGATGATCTGGTAGTTGTGCAGAAGGACCTCAAAGCCAGGCGGCGGTCCTTTGAGCGAGAGGTGGTTCTGCCGGAAGAAGTCGCCGAGCGCAGTCTCCGAGGTTACAAACTCCCCGGCCGAACGCGTCGCCTGGGAATCGGTTCCCTCCAGGATCAGCACATAGCCGCTCCGCCCCAGATTGGGCAACAATGCGACCACACTGTATCCCTCATTCCGTTGCAGATCGGAGGTGCCATCGTACGCCGGCTTCTCTCCCGGTTTGGGGGCCACGTTCTCGACATACGGGCGATGCTGCACAACGTCGTACTGCAGGCGGAAGTTCAGTCGGCTGTTGAAGAGATCGACCCACGGATTTGAGATGCGGCTTCCGATCAGGATCGCGTTGTTAGTCTTGAACTCTTCGGCGGAGTACTCGCGGGCGAACTTGAGCTTCACATCGGGCGATACCGGATTCAGCTCAATGATCCGTTTCGCCGCGATAAAATCCCCCACACTGGCCGTATTCCGGTTCAGCACCCTGTCGAGCGCATCCTGCCGGTCCGCACTAAGACCCGTCATGCTCGACGTCTGCTTGTAGTCGTTGTTGATGTACGACTTCAGCGAGATCTGCCGTGACTCAATATCCTGCGCCAGGGCAAAAGAGGTATCCGCGAGGACAAGGTCAGTCTGCGTTCCCTTGACGAAGAGTTCTCCCCATAACGCGCGCACAGCCGGCTGTTGTTGCCAGGGCTGCAGCAGGCGGCGCATTTGCAGGTTCTGCATCAGCAACACAACGCATACGGCAACAAGGGCCGCGGCCAATACCTTCCATGCCCAGTGCGTCCGGCGGACTGGAAGCGATGGAGCCTCAGGAATGGTTACCGAAACCGGAGTCATGACCGGAGGCGTTACGGGAGCGGCCGGCTCCGGCTCAAGGAACGGTGTCTCTTCTACCGGCTCAACCGTCGCAGGCACTACTGCGGGCAAGGGGCTGATGGACCGTCGGCGAAAGATCAGCGCATAGGCGCCGCGGGGCATATCGACGAGAATGTTTTCCTGCGCGCCTTCCGAGGAGAAGTACATCTCGAGCCGCTTACGCAGCTCGGTCGCACTCACGCGAACGATATTGTCCGCGCTGGTGTCATAGCCTTCGGGACGCTTGAAGACAGCAGTTCCGATCGTTGCCTCGTGCAAGGCATCATCCGCATGATTGGCAGGGCAGGCGCCGACATAGTGAAGAAACTCGCGCAGGCGTGTGGCTCGGCGAAAGGGAGTGCTGGCTGCGATGCGCTGCAGCAGCTCCATCCGTTCGTCATGAGTCACATCATCGGAACCAGTGTCGGATAACAGCTCCTGCATGGATAGCCTGCGGTCTAAGTCGTTGATCCGATTATATCTCGCTCCCTTTGGGCAAAAATCAGGGGAGCTGCAAGGCTCCCCTAAAAGTGTGTGCAGCAGCGAAATGTGGAATTAGAACTTAGAACTCCACGAAGTTTGCATCGTTGCCGACGCCGGCAGCGACCGGAACGGAGACCGCCATCGGACGGATCATTGGTTTTACAGGCTTTGCGGCAGACTTTACGGCAGACTTTACGGCAGGCTTCGCCGAAAAGCTCTTCGCGCTTTGACGAGCCATTGCACCAGAGGAGGTCTGCACGCCAACCATGGCTCCAAGGCGGCCAGCCAGTTCGTAAAGCGCACCTGACTGTGCATTGAGCTGCTCAGCGGCCGCGGCTGACTCCTCGGCGTTTGCGGCGTTCTTCTGTGTCACCGACTCCATACGGCCGATGGCGCGTGCGATCTGATCGACACCGCCGACTTGCTCCGAGGATCCATCGCCGATCTGGTCGACCAGCGACTTGATCTCGGTAAAGGAACCTTCAAGTTTGGCTCCAGCCTCGACCATTGATTCGATCTTGGTGCGGCCGTCTGCGGCGTTGGTCAGCGCTGCTCCGATCAGAGCCGAGGTCTCCCGCGCCGCTTCCGCCGAACGCTGCGCAAGGTTGCGCACCTCTTCGGCAACCACCGCGAAGCCTGCTCCCGCCTCTCCGGCACGGGCTGCTTCCACGGCGGCGTTCAGAGCCAGGATATTGGTCTGGAACGAAATCTTGTCGATGACACTGATGATCTTCGCAATCTGTTGCGAGCTCTCATTGATGCTGGTCATCGAGTTGACGCACTCCTTCACGGCTGCGGCGCTCTGATGGGAGGTGACAACAGCGGTGCTTACGATTCCCATCGCCGAGCGTGCATTGTCGGCGTTGCGCTTCGCCATGGACGAGATCTCTTCCGAGGAGGCTGACGTCTCTTCAATCATCGCCGCCTGCTCTGAGCTATCGCGAGCCAGGTTCTGGCTGGAGGACGAGATCTGGGAAGCTGCAGAAGCAATCTGTTCGGCTCCCTGGTTCAGGTCGAGCACGTTTTTGCGCAGGTCGCGTTCCAGGCGAATCACGACCCAAACAACGACAGCGGAGGCAATAAACGCAAGCAGCAGCAGGGTCATCGCAACCGACTCTGCGGTAACTACGGAGCCGCGGGCATCATTGCTCGCATCTGTCATGATCTTCTGCTGATGTTCGAGGATCTGGCTACTCAGGGCATCCGCCTCTTCCAGCGGCTGCGTGAGCTCATTGATGTTTATGTCAGCGGCCTGCTTAACGTCGTGGCTGTTGACCGCGGCGACAAACCGCGCGTGGGCGGGCGCCAGGCGATCGAGCGTAGCTTCCGTCTTATCCAGCAACTCCGCACCGGCAGGCCCTACTCCAATTGCCCGAATCTCTTTAATTGACTTGCGGAATTCAGCTTCGTGCGCGGCATACTGACTTTCGCGTTTCGCGGCAACATCCCAGTTCCCCAGGGCAGTCTGGGCGAGTTCGCCACGTTGCGCGGCAAGCATCTCGGCGCCAGAGGCATCGGCAATACCGGCGAAGTAAAACTTGCGAGCGTCGTCCACACCAAGAGTGCGAATCGTGTCCCCTAAGGTACTTACGCGGTAGGCGAAGGCTCCGCCCAGAACCATCGCCAGAAAGGTGAGGGCGCCTGTTGCGCTCATCAGTTTTTGTTTGATTGTCAGATTCTTCATCGTGTGTACCTACCAGGGAGAAACTCTGTCCTCTCCATCGGCGGGAAAAGGCGACACGATAGCGATTAAGTTATGAGCGGTAAACGACTTAAGCCGATGTTACGGTCCACCTTCATAGTGCGAAACGCCGGACGCACCTTTACGGCAGCCCTTTCCGCGTTCCAGGGCCGCCGTAAAGGATATCCGGCGTATAAGTTACTTCGCTTTGCTGGCGTCGAACGTGCCACTCACACCAAACGGATCAACCGTGGTGTTCCCGGAGATCTTCTCGCCATCCAGTTTTCCGTCAAAGCTCAGCAAAAGCGCGGTGCCGTTATAGTCGCCAGGCTGCGACCACTTGACCTGCTGGCCATCAATCTTTCCGGTCACCTTGGCCTCTCCAGCTTCGCCCTTGCAGGTACCTGACAGGTCCGCTCCGGCCTGGACGAAGTTACACTCCATCTCGCTGTCGCTGCCGCCGACCGAGAGATGGACCTTCCATTTGCCACTGGCGTCGGGCGCGGCGGCGGTCTGGGCGAACGAAAGGGTGGAGAGCAATGTGAGCGAGGCGACGAGAAGTTTCATGAAGGGATTGACCTTTCCGGTGCACATGAATTACATACGTGTGAACACGCATTAATCTATACCGCCGGATGCCAATACTGTCCAGCGGAAATTCTTTTTCTCCCCGTGGAGGCTTTTCCCATGACCCTGGCAGCTTTTGAGGCGGTTCCGCCGGCTCACGTACCATCGTTGGTGATGAAGCAGGATAGACCGCTGACCAAACACGCCATCAAGAGCAGGGCTACCCGTGATGCCCTGCTGAAGGCGGCCGAACAGATCTTTGCGCGTGACGGATATGAGCGGGCGCAAATCGATGAGATCGCACAGCTTTCAGGGCGAACTCGCGGCGCCGTCTACGCGCAGTACAAGACGAAGGAACAACTCTTCTTTGCCGTGCAGGAACAGCAGATCGAGAGCGCGAAGGCGGAGCTGCAGACGTTGCTCTCGAAGATCCATGCAGAGGACTATGCCGGCAAGCTTGCCGCGCTGCGGGAGTATTACAGCAACCTTCGCGAACCTCGCTCCGGCATTCTGGATCTGGAGCTGAAGCTCTATGCTCTGCGCCATCCGGAGTCGGCCGCTGCCTGGGCGGAACGCTATACCAAAATCTTTGCCCCCGGCAGGTTCGCCGAGGACTTCCGTCTCACCCAGTTACCCGGGCACTCCAAACTCAGCAGCCGGATCCTGGCTTTGCCGGCCGTCAAGACGGCGCTGATCCTCGCGATGGAGTTCCTTCCGGATCATCTGCCGAAGAGTGAATCGAAACTGTTGCTTAAGGAGATCTTCGACGGGCTGTTTCCGCCGGACTCGGTTCGAGGCGGTGCGGCGAAGAAAAAAGCACGCGCGGTTCGGAAGAAGGTATCCGGTACGTGATCGGGTCTCGATGAGAGCCGGAAATGTTTACTTTTGTCATTTCGTAGCGACCGAAGGAAGCGGAGAAATGACAAACAAAAAGAAAAGGATCGAGGCACACAAGAAATGGAAGCCCGGTCACAAACAAAAAGGCCGCTCGCTAATTTACATCCGTGCAAGCACGCATTTAGTGTGATTGCCAATATCGAAGATCGTCCCCCGGAGTACTCATTCATGACATACCCACGGCTCACACTCATTCGCAGCGCCCTTGCGGCCTCCCTCGTTGCCGCCTGCACGTCTCTCCATGCCCAGGTCGCTCTCCAGCCGAAGTCGATGCCTCGTGTCGCCCAGGTTGATCCGCGGTATGTCTCGTTCAATGTGGAGGCGATCGAGATCACCGGCGGCCGCTTCTGGAAGCCCTTCCCGAAGAAAGATCAGCCTCCCGCAGTTCCGGGAACAACCACCGATCCCTATCAGTACCGTCCGCCGATTGACCTGAGCCGCACAAAGCTCCGTAAGCTCGCCAGCGCGCTTGCTCCCAGCTACATGCGTGTGAGCGGCACCTGGCGGAACAGCACCTACTTCCAGGACGATAATGCTCCGCAGATGTCGACACCGCCGACGGGCTTCAAGGGCGTGATGACGCGGGCGCAGTGGAAAGGCGCAATCGACTTTGCCCATGCCGTCGGCGCAGACTTGGTGACCTCGGTCGCCATCAGCGATGGGACACGCGACGCGAACGGAGATTGGACCACGACGCAGGCCAAGGCCTTCTTTGACTTCACCCGCAAAGCCGGCGGACACATCGCCGCCACAGAGTTCCTCAATGAGCCGACCTTTGCAGCCCAGGGGGCAGCGCCGAAGGGCTACGACGAGGCTGCCTTTGCGAAGGATGTGAAAGCCTTCCGCACCTTTCTGAAGGCTGAATCAGCAGACACCATCTATCTCGGACCGGGAAGCATCGGCGAGGGCGTTCCCATGATCGTGGGCATGCCCATGCCGAAGATGCTCTCTACTGAGAAGATGTTGCAGGCCTCCGGCCCCGTCTTCGATGCGTTTTCCTATCACGTCTACACCACGCTCTCGCCCCGGTGCGTCGGCAAGATGGGCCTCTCATGGGAGAAGGTGCTCACGCCCGCCTATCTTGATCGCAACCCCGACACGGAAGCCTTCTATGCGAAACTCCGTGATACTTACCTGCCCGGCAAACAGATCTGGCTGACAGAGACAGGAGAGGCCGGCTGCGGTGGAAGCCCATGGGCCTCATCTTTCATCGACACCTTCCGCTTCGCCGATCAGCTCGGCTCGCTTGCTCGTAGAAATGTGCAGACCGTGATGGTCAACACGCTGGCCTCCAGCGACTACGGTCTGTTGAACGAAGAGACCCTCAACCCGCGTCCTGATTACTGGCTTGCGCTGCTCTGGAAGCGGCTGATGGGAACCACGGTGCTCGATCCCGGGCCGGCGCCCGATGCGACTTTGCGTATCTACGCTCACTGCATGAAAGATGCTCCTGGTGGAGTGAGCGTGGTTGCGTTGAATATCGACAAGGAGGCCGAGCACGCCATCACGCTTTCAGCGGGAGAGCGCTACACGCTGACGGCTCCGGAGCTGTTGAGCGAGACGATGATGTTGAACGGCAAGCCCTTGCAGGCCCGCGACGATGGAACACTGCCCGCGATCACCGGTGAGCGAACGAAGGCCGGAGAGCAGAAGCTACCAGCGGCGTCGATTACGTTCTTTACGATTCGCGGTGCGGGGAATGCCGCCTGTCGTCAAGATGGATCGCATACGGCGGCACGGTAAGAGCGCTGAAGGCGCGTTCTATACCAGCCTGGGGAAACGCCCCAGGTTTTCCGCAAGGAAGGTTTAAAGGGCTGAAGGCCCGTTCTATAGGACCCCGAATCGGAAGGGCTATAGAGCGGGCCTTCAGCCCTTCGTTCATTGGGGGATCAATGACCTGGGGCGTTGCCCCAGGCTGGTATAGGGCGCGCCTTCAGCGCTTATTTCCCAACGCCGCATACAACTGCACCAGCGAGTTCGCTTCCTGCGATTGCGCCTGTGCCAACTGGAGCTGTGCATCGTAGAGGTTGGTATCCGTGGCCAGCACCTCGATGTAGCTGGTGTTGCCGCCGGCATAACGCAGACGTGCCAGACGGACAGCGTCCGCGGCAGAATCTACGGCACGTGTCTGCTCTTCCCTGCGGCTCTGCGTTTCCTTATATGCAGTGAGTGAGTTCGACACATCCTTCAGCGCGTTCAGAATGGCTTTCTGGTACTGCACCACCATCTCCTGCTGCTGTGCCTGCGAGTACTTGTAATTACTGCGGATTCGCCCACCGGCAAAGATCGGCTGCGAGAGCGAACCTGCAGCGTACCAGTAAGCATTGCCTCCGTCGAAGATCTTCTGCAGCTGGTTGCTCGCCGAACCGCCCATGCTGGTCAGCGAGATCTGCGGAAAGAACTGCGCCTTGGCCACACCGACACGTGCATTCGCTGCCATCAGCGTCGCCTCTGCCTGGCGAATGTCTGGGCGGCGTTCCAGCAACTCAGACGGCAGACCCGTCGGCACCTGAGCCGGATGCGGCTGGTCGTCGATCTTTTGCCCGCGAGCGACATCCTGCGGCGCGTGGCCCAGAAGGACGCTGATAGCGTTCTCCTGCGCCGCGATCTGGCGGCGAAGCTCCGGCAGGTTGGCCTTCGCCGTATACAGAAGCTCTTCTGCCTGCCGTGTATCCGCGCGGGAGCCGGCGCCGTAGTTCTCCAGCGACTGCGTCAGACGCAGCGAGTCTTCGCGGGCCTGGATGGTGTTCTTCGTGATCTCGAGCTGAGAATCCAGACTGCGGAGCTGGAAGTACGACGACGCCAGTTGCTGGATCAACGCTGTTCGCGTTGCACGCTGCGCCCACTCGGTCTGCAGCAACTCGGCGCGTGCCGCCTCGGTCTGGCGACGATAGTATCCCCAGAAGTCGAGGTTCCATGCAGCCGATGCGCTGAAGCCGCCTCCACGGATGAAGTCGTTCTTCGTGCCATCACTGTTCTGCGGAGCAAGGCCCTGCGGAAGCTGCAGTGCCGAGAAGCTTCCACCGGCATTGACCGAAGGCAACTGCTGCGAGCGCACGATACCGACGGCCGACTGAGCTTCAAGGACACGTTGCGCCGCAATCTTGAGATCGAGATTGTTCTTCAGCGCTTCGGCGATCAGCGCCTGTAGCGCTGGATCGGTAAAGATGCCCAGCCAGTCCTGCTCCGCAATCGAGGTCTGCGAAACGGGCTGCGCGGCAGTTTGGGTTGTAAGCTCGGGCGCCAGGGCTCCGCGATAACTCTGCGGAGCTACCGCATCCGGACGCTTGTAATTCGGGCCCACCTTGCAGCCGGTCACCAGGAGCGCGAGCATGCCGCCGAGTATGGCGATGCCCGCGCCACGAAGCAGAGTCTTAGCGGAGTTCGACATGTTGGCCCTCACTGAGCAGATCGCCCGGGCTTGCGACCAGCGACTCATTTCCCTTAAGTCCGGCAAGGACTTCCACCTCTTTGCCCATGTCCTTACCGATAGTTACCGGTACAAAATGCAGCTTCTGTCCGGCATCGACCGTCACCACGTGCATGCCCGCATGATCGATGACAAGCGAGCTGGTAGGAATGATGAGCGACGTATGCTGCTGTGACAAGGTGAAGTGCACCTGTGCATACATGCCGGGCAGAAGCGAGGCGTCGTGATTGTCGACCTGCACCTCTGTCCGCATGGTGCGCGCAGCATCATTCAACGCCGAGGCATTGCGGGTTACGGTGCCGGTGTAATCACGTCCCAGACGCTCAGTGACATCGATGCTCGCCTTCTGCCCGTCACGAATGTTGACCGCCTCGGACTGCGGCACATCAACATAGATCCGCAGCATGTCGCTCTGCGCGATGCTGAACAGCGGCTTGCTCTGAGCCGATGCACTGACCAGGTCTCCACGTTCGACATTGCGCTGCGTGATCACACCGTCAAAGGGAGCCACGATGCGCTCGAAGTTCTGCATCTGCTGCAGCCGCGCCACGTTGGCCAGGTTCGCAGCCACGCTGGCCTCAGCCGCCGCGATGTTCGCATTGGCCGCAGAGACATCCGCGACGCGCGCATTGTGATTTTGCACGGCACTATCCACAATCTGCTGCGATATAGCATGCTGTTCGCCCAGCGGAACATCACGCTCACGCGTCAGCCGCGCCAGCTCGGCATTTGCTTTTGCCTGCTCCAGTGCTGCGCGAGCCTGAAGCAATGCCGCCTGCGACTGTGCGAGGGTTGCCTTTGCCTGGCTCAACTGCTGATCGACCTCAGGCGATGAGATCACCGCCAGCACCTGGCCGGCGCGCACCTTCGTGCCGATATCGACGTTGCGGCGGTCGAGGTAGCCATCCACGCGGGCATAGAGATTCGCCGTATAGAGCGGCTCGATGTTGCCAGGCAGGACAAGCTGCGATGTCGGCTCACCCTTGGTCGCATGGATCACGCTGACGACGGGATGCGTGACTGGAGCTTCATTCGTCGCCGCCAGCTTCCGGACTTCGCCTGGACACGGTCCCGGGTGGGGGTTTCCTGAGTGCTGATCATGCGGCCTCCTGAGCTGGTTTCTTTCCGTGAATCAGAGTGAACATCAATGGGACAAAGAAGAGGGTTGCGAAGGTCGCCATACTAAGACCGCCGATCACAGCGCGAGCTAGCGGAGCGTTTTGCTCACCGCCCTCGCCCATGCCCAGAGCCATCGGCAGCATGCCGATGATCATGGCGCATGCCGTCATCAGAATGGGGCGCAAACGAGTGAAGCCTGCCTGCACAGCGGCGCCGACCGCCGTCTCTCCACCGACGCGCAGTTCATTCGCGAAGGTGACCAGCAGGATGGAGTTCGCCGTCGCTACACCGATGGACATGATGGCGCCCATCAGTGAGGGAACATTGAACGTTGTCTGCGTCAGGAACAAGGCCCAGACAATTCCGCAGAAGGCTCCGGGCAGCGCGCAGATGATGATGAACGGGTCAAGCCAGCACGACCATCAGCAGGTAGACCAGAAGTGCGGCAAAGGTGAGACCGAGCCCCAGGCGGGTAAAGGCCTCATTCATGCTCTCCACCTGGCCGCGAACCACGATCTTCGTTCCCGGCGGCAGATGCGCACTCTCTTCCTTCACGATGCGGTTGACCTTCGACGCCACCGAGCCAAGATCGCTGTTCTGCGTGTTGGCGTAGATGTCGTAGACCGGCGCGCCGTTATGGTGGTTTACCACCACGGGCATGATGGCGGGCTTCAACGTCGCCATATTGCCCAGCATCTCGGTGCGGTTGGCCAGCGTATGAATCGGGATCGGTGTGTTCTGCAGCGCGTTGACTGAGTCGATGCTGTACTGCGGCGTCTGCGCGGCGACGGCGTAGGTGATGCCCATCTTCGGATCGAGCCAGAAGTTCGGCTGCACCGCCGCGCTGGAGCTCAGCGAGATATACAGGCTGTTCGCCACGTCCTGCTGCGTGAGTCCGAACTGTGCCGCACGTACACGATCGATATCGAGATGCAGGTCAGGCGCATTCACTACCTGGTGCATGTGTACATCGACTGCTCCGGGAACCGTTGCCAGCCGCTCGCGCAGACGGCGCGCGATCTCGTAGTTGG